>NZ_JBLFEO010000032.1:0-46441 GCF_047345505.1 Maribacter aquimarinus
ACAGCTTCAGGTCACCGCTCAACAGGTTCGACACCACAATTGCAAGCTGGAAAGGGTTCAACTACCTATCTTTCATCGTATTGGCACTGAAAAAAATAAAATTGAAAAAGTTTAAATGAGTTCATATAAATGCCGGGAGTTGGTACCTGTTTCACGAATTTTTATAATCGGTTTCTCGGTATTAATATTTTCCGATTGTTATTCTCAAATTGATAAATCAACAGAAGCCTATGTCGGTTTGGGATATTATCGTCATACAGGGTTTGATAACAATGCCTACTATCATGCAAGGCTCGGGCTGGAAATATTTTCATTTAAATTTATCTCCCCCGAAATAGATTTCACTTATTATTTTGGGGGCAATGATAGAATTGGCGAAAGGAACTTACAGACCGGCTTACCGATTTCCAGATTACTAAAGAATTTTAGAGGTGGGATTTGGGGGATTTCACCCAAGATTTATATCTGCGATATCGATTCAAGGTTGGTATTCATCCCCAAATATCACTTTGGTTCTGTTTCCGCAGATGGCCTAGTGATTACCCCCAATGGACGTGATGACATCACCGAAACGAAATCCCGAATCGCATTTTGGTCCTTTAGCGTGGGATTTGAAAACTTAATCGATAACGATAGGCTTACACTCGGTATTTATCTTACCTATACCGGCTTTGATGCCGGTGAAAGTCTAAATGATATTTCGTCCCCAGATTTTGGTTTTCCAAACTCCGAGACCGAAACCAGCACCATTGGACTGACCGCTAGAATAGGTTATAGAATGTGATAAATAGTTTTCGTTGAAACATATAAGCCATCGGAAGAAAGCTATATTTGATTTCAAATTACTCAACTATAATTGAATAAATATGAAATATGTATTATTGATTGTTGTCGCTTTGGCAATATCCCTGCCTAATGATGCTGCAGGTCAGAATATTTCCTTCGGCGCCACTGGCGGGCTTTTGAGCGGGGGTGAAAAGTTCAAGAGCGGTTCTGAGTCGGTAACCGCTTCGGATACCGGTTTTTACTTGGGGCTCACTTCGAAGATACCATTATCGGGAAAGTTTACCATTGCCCCAGAAGCGGATTACGGAAGAATAGAAAACAGTAGCTTCCTGTTTGTTGCTGGGCGGGTGCACTACTTTGTACTACCCAAATTTTATCTTCAACTAGGCCCTCAAGTAACTTATCTGTTCGATGACCTTAATGATGCCTTTTCCCAAGCCGGTCTGGATATTTCCAGTGGGGTGGGATATGAAATTAACGATCATTTTGGAATCAACGCCCGATATTCTTTTGAAATCACAAACCGTAGTAAATTAGAATTTGATGATGTGAGTTCAAGGCTTCGTTGGTTGATGATTGGAATTGAGTATGTGTTTTAGAGTATTACACCAAAATATCTTTTGAAATTAATGCACCTGACCAGGTGTGTAGGGGACTTAGCGACCTCATAAGTGCGAAAAACGACAAAATCTATGTGAAGTCCGGTAAACAGGCGGTAAATAAACATCAAATTTAATTTTATGAAATTTTTGATGATTATGGAAACTTGGGGCTTCTAGGAACTTCGAGCTAACTTGACTAATATGCAGCTACGTGGTCACTGACCCTATAATGTTTTCTCTCAGTTTGATTCAAAACGTCCCTAAAACCGGCCGTTTTACGGTGCCAGGAGTTTATCTCTTAAAAAGGAACAAAACACGGTTCCATTTCCCGTTCTTTTTAGTGATTCCGGTACTTCACCTTTTACGGAACTAAAGTAAAAGCAAGAGGTGTGGGTACCCTTATGGCCACCCAATGACCAAAAAGCGCGCATGGATTGCTTCCAAAATGCCGTTTGCGAAAAAATCTCCCCGCTGGAAATGCCTTTAACGTACCGGCAGCAAATGGAAAAGCACTTAGGCCCCTTACCTTGGTTAGAAGGCTGCCCAAAACACCACCATACTTCCAAAAAGAACTGGGGCACCGTTCGGCACCCTACAAAAAAACGGTTGGCATAATCCTGTATCACACCTATTTATGGTTCTCTGGAGTGCATCCCCATTCCAGTCGCCCCTAATCCGTTCTTTGAAAAAGCGCAGTGCGATATCTTTTGTAGCGCTCCCCAAGCGGTGCCCAACATCGGCCCCATAAAAAGGTGTTGGTTCCCACTTTATTACCTATCTTGTTCAGTTGAAATCCATACCCTTATAAAAATGAAAAAAATAGCTGCTTTCCTCACCTTTCCATTGCTTTTCGTGGGCGTCCTATCTTGGGCCCAAACCACTGAAGAAATCGTTGCTTCCATAGAAAAAGAGGCCACCGAGAACTCCCAACTGGAACGCTTGGCCTATGAGGTGCTGGACCTGAACGGCCCCAGATTGGTGGGCACGCCACAGATGAAGACCGCGCACGACTGGGCGGTACGCGAATTTGCCAAATGGGGCATTTCCGCAGAAAACGAAGCCTACGGCACCTGGCGCGGTTGGGACCGTGGCATTACCCATGTGGACATGATATCCCCCAGAGTGGCCAGTCTCAGCGCCACCCAATTGGCCTGGAGCCCCAGTACGGGAAAAAAGCCCCTGGAAGCACCCGTGATCCCATTGCCCACCGTAGCAGATTCCGTGGCCTTTGCCCAGTGGCTGCCCAAGGCAAAGGGCAAGATCGTCATGGTGAGCATGCTGCAGCCCACGGGACGGCCCGACTACAATTGGGAAGAATGGGCCACCCCGGAGTCTTTTGAAAAAATGAAGCAGGAGCGCGAGGCCCTGGAAAACGCTTGGCGCGATAACATGCGCAATACGGGCTATACCAGCCGAACCATTAACGCAGCACTGGAAAAAGCCGGGGCGGTGGGCATTGCCCAATCGCGCTGGTCAGATGCCTTTGGCGCCAATAAGATCTTCAGCGCGGGCACCAAGGAAATTCCCGTGGTGGACATTTCCCTGGAAGATTACGGCATGCTCTACCGCATGGCACAGAACGGGGACACCCCCACCCTGCGCATTGTGGCCCAGTCCAAGGACCTGGGCGAGGTGCCCACCTTTAACACCATTGCCTCCATTCCAGGCTCGGAACTGCCCAACGAGTACATTATCCTCTCCGCGCATTTCGACTCTTGGGACGGCGGTACCGGTGCCACCGACAACGGCACCGGCGTGATCACCATGATGGAAGCGGCCAGAATCTTGAAAAAAGTGTACCCCAACCCAAAACGCACCATCATTGTGGGACTATGGGGCGGTGAGGAGCAAGGGCTCAACGGATCGGCGGCCTACGTGGAAGACCATCCCGAAATTGTGGACAATATGCAGGCACTTTTTAATCAGGATAACGGTACCGGACGCGTGGTGCGGTTAAGCGGACAAGGCTTTTTGCATGCCTACGACTACTTGGGAAGATGGATGGAACCCGTTCCCCAGGACATTAAAAAACATATTGAGACCACCTTCCCCGGCACGCCCGCCAGTGGCGGATCGGACTATGCCTCGTTCGTGGCGGCGGGTGCTCCCGGTTTTTCCTTGAGCTCCCTGAGCTGGAGCTACTGGAACTACACCTGGCACACCAATTTGGACACCTATGACAAAATTGTCTTTGACGATGTGCGCAACAATGCCATCCTAACGGCAATTCTTACCTATATGGCGTCGGAAGACCCGGAGAAAACCTCCAGGGAAAGAGCCACCTTGTTCGGCAAAAACCGCAGAACCGGCGAACCCATGACCTGGCCCACGCCACGGACCCCAAATCGTAGAGGGGGATTGGACGATTGAGCTGGTGCCGGGCCACAAAAGGGAACCGTGCCACGACCGGCCAAAATCGCCGTGGCCATGCGGGACGCATGCCCATTTGGTAGTATCTTTGTCCCATCATGAACACCCTTGTCACCACTAATGTTGGCCACTGCCAAACCCTCTTGAAAAACGGAGAGGTCGTGGCCATTCCCACGGAAACGGTCTATGGCCTCGCGGCCCATGTTTTCAATGATGCCGCTGTGGGGCGCATTTTTGAGCTCAAGCAGCGGCCAAAATTCAACCCCCTCATTGTGCATTTGCACCAGATGGCACAATTGGATTCCGTTGTACGGCACATTCCAAAAAAAGCGCAAAAGCTCATGGAGCACTTTTGGCCCGGGGCCTTGACCTTGATCCTGCCAAAACACCCCGATGTAAGTGACCTGATCACGGCCGGAAAACCCACCGTGGCGGTGCGCATGCCCAAACACCCCATGACCAGGGCCCTATTGCAGGGGCTGGACTTTCCCTTGGCCGCCCCCAGCGCCAATCCCTTTACCCGGGTGAGCCCCACTTCTGCCAAGCACGTGCTGCACTACTTTAACGGTAAGATCGCCGCCATTTTGGACGGTGGGCCCTGCGAGGTGGGCCTGGAGTCCACCATTGTTGGTTTTGAGGGGGAAACGCCCGTGGTGTTCCGCAAAGGGGGCATCGCCATTGAGGCCCTCGAAAGGTTGGTGGGCCCCGTACGCCTTTTCACGGACAATGAAAGTGCCCCACAGGCACCGGGAATGCTCTTGAAACACTACTCGCCCCGCACGCCCTTGATCATTTCCAGCAACATAAGAAAGCGCTTGGAAGCCTGTACGGACAAACGTGTTGGCGTGCTGTCTTTTTATGCCGATGATTTTCCAACGGCCGAAACCATAAAAGTTTTGTCTCCCAAAAAAGACATGGAAGAGGCCGCCAAGGGCCTGTTTGCCGCTTTGCACGCACTGGACGCCCTGGACCTTGACCTCATCATTGCCGAAGCCTTTCCGGAAGAAGGTTTGGGCCGCAGCATACAGGACCGCCTGCGCCGGGCGGCCCATTAGATTGGCATACGGTTTTGTTTCAACCCATTGCTTCGGCGAAAGTGCCCCGCAATGAGGTCTTCGCGGGGAGGCACAACAAGGCCCCTGGCCTACGTCTTCGCGAGGAGGCACAACGAAGCGATCTGTTTGTTTCCAAGTTGAAGGTTCGTCTGGTTTCCCAACACCCCGAGACGGGTTGTCCCTTTGGATTAAACCAATTGCTTCTTCCGAAATGGGCCCCGCAATGGCGTCTCCGCGGGGAGGCAGGACGAATGCTGCCCCTGCCACAGGCGGGGGATGGGTCCGATCCAGGAAGCATTCACACCCTTTTGCCAGGGAAACCAAAAACCGATCCTAGTCCTTGTGCATGGCCAACTGAATGCGTTTCCTGGCCACATCCACGGCCAAGACCTTTACCATGATCTGTTGGTGCAGCTGCACGTGTGCGCCCACATCCTTGACAAAGCCAGGGGCCAGGTTGGAGATATGGATCAGACCGCTTTCCTTGATGCCCAAATCCACAAAACAGCCAAAATTGGTAATGTTGTTGACAATGCCGGGGAGCAGTTGCCCTTCCCGGAGGTCTTTAATGCTGGCAACGTTCTGGTCAAAGGCAAAGACCTTGGCCTTTTCCCTCCGATCCAGACCGGGCTTTTCCAATTCCTCCAAAATATCCTTCAATGTGGGCAGTCCGATCCCATCTTTGCAATAACGGTCCAGGTCCACTTGTGCCAACAGCTCCTTGTTGCCAATGAGTTCCAGCACGTTGGTTTTCCGATCTTTTGCCATCTGCTCCACCACACCATACCGCTCTGGGTGCACGGCCGAATCGTCCAGGGGGTGTTTACCTCCCTTTATGCGGAGGAAGCCGGCCGCTTGTTCAAAGGCCTTGTCCCCCAGGCGGGGCACCTTTTTAATGTCCTGTCTGCTGGCAAAGGGCCCGTGTTCCCGGCGGTGCTTCACCAAGTTCTCCGCGAGTTTTGGGCCTATGCCGCTCACATAACTGAGCAGGGACACGCTGGCGGTGTTCACGTTAACGCCCACGGCGTTCACACAACTGGCCACCACTTGGTCCAGGGCGGTCTTTAATTTGGTCTGGTCCACATCATGCTGGTACTGCCCCCACCCCTATGGATTTTGGGTCTATCTTGACCAGCTCGGCCAGGGGATCGGCCAACCTCCTGCCAATGGACACGGCACCCCTAACGGTAACATCGTAATTGGGGAATTCCTCCCTGGCCACCTTGGAGGCAGAATAAATGGATGCCCCCGCCTCGCTCACCACAAACACTTCTACGGGATGCCTAAAGACCACTTTCTTCACAAGGCGCTCGGTTTCCCGGGACGCCGTTCCGTTTCCTATGGCAATGGCCTCCACTTTATGGGCATTGGCCAGGGAACCCAATTTTTTAATGGCTCCGGAGACATCGTTTTTTGGCGCATGCGGATAGATGGTCTCATTGTGCACCAAGTTCCCTTGGGCATCCAGACAGACCACCTTGCAGCCGGTCCTAAATCCGGGGTCTATGGCCAGAATCCGCTTCTCCCCCAACGGGGCGCCCAACAACAATTGCCGCAGGTTCTTGGCAAAAACCGCAATGGCGGCATCATCCGCCCTTTCCTTTGCCTTGCGCAGCAGCTCATTGCCCAGGGCGGGAAACAGCAATCGTTTATAGGCATCGGCCAGGGCCAGTTCAATTTGGGCCGCACATTCGGTGTTGGGGTTTTTAATGAGGCGCTGGGCCATCCGTTCCAGGGCGCGATCGTGGTCCATCTCAATTTTTATACGGATGAACTTCTCGGCCTCTGCCCGCAAAATGGCCAGAAACCGGTGGGAGGGACAACGGTTAAGGGCTTCGCTATGGTCGAAGTAATCGCGGTACTTCTGTGCTTTTTCATCCTCTTTTTCAGGGGTGGCTGCCTTGGTGGTGATCAGGGCATCACGCTCCAGCCACTTCCTCAGTTGATGGCGAATGGCCGTGCGTTCGTTGATCCATTCCGAAATGATGTGCCGTGCCCCTTCCAAGGCCATCCCCACCTGGGTCACCTCCTTGTTCAGGTATTTGGTGGCCAAGGGTTCCAAGGCCCCGGTATTTTGGGCCATTATGATCTTGGCCAAAGGTTCCAAACCGTTTTTCCGTGCCACCTGGGCCTTGGTCCTTTTACTTTTCTTAAAGGGAAGGTACAGGTCTTCCAGTTCCACCAACTGTGTGGCCCGTTCCAGTTTGTCCTTGTGTTCCGGGGTCAGGGCCCCCTGCCCCTCCACCGCCTTTAGAATGGCCTGCTTCCGTTTCTGCAGGGCCTCGTACTGTTCTTTGTGCCCCAAAATGGCCGCAACCTGAACTTCGTCCAGATTTCCGGTGCGCTCTTTTCTGTACCGGGAAATGAAGGGAACGGTACAATCTTCGTTGAGCAGCGCCACGGTGTTCCGGATGCTCTGTTCTGGAAGTTGGGTGTGGGTCTGGAGATAGGGGATGAGCTGCATAGGGAAGAGGTGTTTAACTGAACGAAATAAGGGTCTATATCCGAAAACTGGGTTTGTAAAGGGCCTTTATGGCACCTTATTTCCGCCGCGGAAAAATGACCTTGGTCCAAAAAGAATGGGAATGGGCGTTTAAGGTTTAACCAATCCCTTCCCCATTCGCGACCCCAGCGGTGTCCGGATTCACAAAGACGAGTTTGCCTTCCTTGTTTTCGGTCATCAAGATCATGCCCTCACTTTCCACCCCACGCAGCTTGCGCGGAGCCAGGTTCACCAATACGGTCACTTGTTTCCCCACGATTTCCCCTGGGACAAAACTTTCGGCTATGCCAGAGACTATGGTGCGCACGTCCAGTCCGGTATCTACCTTCAGCACCAACAACTTCTTGGCCTTGGGCATCTTTTCCGCTTCCAGGATGGTGCCCACGCGCATGTCCAGTTTGCTGAAATCATCAAATGCAATGGTGTCCTTTTGGGGCACTGGGGCTTTGTTCATCTGTTCGTTGGCTTTTTTTGTGGCCTCCAATTTGGCCAGTTGTGCTTGGATCTCCTTGTCCTCCACCTTGCGGAACAGGAGTTCGGCTTGGTTGATCCTGTGCCCTGGATGTAACAGTACATCATTCGCGCTTACGCTCTCCCAACCCATCTTGACCGCGCCCGATGTGACATTCAACATCGATCTGAGTTTTTTGGAGGTAAAGGGCAAAAACGGCTCGCTCAAGACCGCCAGGCCCGTGGCTATTTGCAGGGCCACGTACATGATGGTGCGCACCCGTTCCCCGTCCTGTTTTATGACCTTCCAAGGCTCTTCATCTGCCAAATATTTGTTGCCCAGACGGGCCAGGTTCATCAGTTCCTGGCTGGCCTCCCTAAAACGGTAGCGTTCCAGGGATGCCGCAAGGCTGTCCGGGAATTTTCGCAGGGCCTCCAGGGCCGCCCGATCTTCTTTGCCCAAAACTCCGGGCTCTGGCACCGTGCCCTGGTAGTACTTGTTGGTGAGCACCACCACCCTGTTCACAAAATTGCCAAAGATGGCCACCAACTCGTTGTTGTTGCGGGCCTGAAAGTCTTTCCAGGTAAAATCATTGTCCTTGGTTTCCGGGGCGTTGGCCGTTAGCGTGTAACGGAGCACATCTTGCATGTCCGGAAAATCCACCAGGTACTCGTGCAGCCAAACGGCCCAGTTCTTGGAGGTGGACAGTTTGTTGCCCTCCAAGTTCAGAAATTCATTGGCGGGCACGTTCCGGGGCAGGACAAAACCGCCGTGGGCCTTTAATATGGAAGGGAAAATGATGCAGTGAAAGACAATGTTGTCCTTGCCAATAAAGTGCACCAGTTGGGTGTCCTGGTCCTTCCAATAGGGCTCCCAATCCTTGCCCTCACGGGCCGCCCATTCCTTGGTGGAAGATATGTAGCCAATGGGGGCATCGAACCAGACATAGAGCACTTTTCCCTCACCGCCACTAACGGGCACGGGAATGCCCCAGTCCAAATCACGCGTCACCGCACGGGGCTCCAGACCGCCATCGATCCAAGATTTGCACTGCCCGTACACATTGGGTTTCCAATCGTTCTTATGGCCCTCCAATATCCATTTTCGCAAAAACGCTTCATAGCGGTCCAAGGGCAGAAACCAGTGCGTGGTCTCCTTGGTGGTGGGCACACTTCCGGTAATGGTGCTTTTTGGATTGATGAGGTCCGTGGCGTTCAGGGACGATCCGCAGCTTTCGCACTGATCGCCGTAGGCCTCTTCGTTGCCACATTTGGGGCAGGTGCCCGTGACAAAACGATCGGCCAAGAACTGCTGGGCCTCCCCATCGTACAGCTGTGCCGTGGTCTCCTCCAGAAAATCGCCCTGTTCGTACAACTTCACAAAAAAGTCCGATGCCGTTTTGTGGTGAATGGCCGCAGATGTCCTGGAATAATTGTTAAAGGTGATGCCAAAGTCCACAAAAGACTGCTTAATGATGCCGTGGTACTTGTTCACCACCTCCTGGGGGGCAATGCCCTCTTTCTTGGCCTTCATGGAAATGGCCACCCCGTGCTCATCGCTGCCACAGATAAAGGCCACGTCCCGGCCCAGCCCGCGCAAATAGCGTGCATAGATATCTGCCGGGACATAGACTCCGGCCAAATGGCCAATGTGAATGGGGCCATTGGTGTACGGCAGCGCGGCGGTGATCGTATATCGCTTAGGGGTCTCTTTTGTGGCCATTTTATGGTTTTAGGCTGCAAAAATACTGAAATTGTGTTTGGGAACCTTCCCTTGGAGGCTAACAAAAATGGGCGTTGGCCCCGTAACGGACCCGGTGGCATCCAAAAGAAAAACCTTTGGGCCATCCCAACGATGTTCCCAAAGGTTTAAAAATCAGTGCTCGATTGGATCTTGTGCTAGGCCACCATCACCGACTTGCTCATTTTCTGGTTCTGCACGCTGATGCGGTAAATGTATTTCCCGGTGGACAAATGTTCGGGCATCCGCTCGCGGATATTGATCTCCGTGCTGCCCTCCATCATCATCTCATTGAACACCGTGCCCACGTTCTGTCCCAGGATGTTAAAGAGCTGAATGTCCACATGGGCCGAGAAGGGCATTTCCAAATAGATATGGGGGGTACTGTCCGTGGGATAAAAAGGTTTGTGCACCACGGCATTGGTGAGATTGGGGTCCATCGGGCTTGGGTCCGTGCCCTCTTCGGTGGGCGGCACCGGCGGGGTCACTTCCCCATCGTTGTACACAATGTCCGGAAATTCCGTTCCGCTGCAGTTGAACCCCAAGTTAATGGGCCTGTAAGGGTGCTGCAAGAGATGTTGTTCCACCAGGGGGATGTCCACGCACAGCCATTCTGCCAGCACCGTGGCGTAGAGGTCACGGAAATCCGTGTTGTACTCCAGATTGCCCCGGCCGTCCGGGTCTTCCAGGGTGGGGTGCTCCCCCACAAAGGCACTGCCGTTTAGGCCCGAGCCAAAAAACAAGGTGGGGGCGGCCTTGCCGTGGTCGGTGCCATTGGATCCGTTCTCAAAGATGCGGCGACCAAATTCGGAGAAGGTCATGCTCAGCACCTTGTCATCTTGTTGGGTAAAGGCAATGTCCTCATAAAAATTGTTGATGGCCACCGAGAGGTTGGTCATAAGGCGTTCATGGGCCAAGGGTTGGTTGCCATGGGTGTCAAAACCGCCCATGGAGACCATGAACACCTTGGTGCCCAGATTACCCTTGATCAGTTTGGCCAAGAGCTTCATTTGGCGGGCAAAGGGATTGTCCTGGTATTCCACCTGGTTCTGGCCCCTCTCGTAGGCCGCGTGGATAATGCCCGAATACTCATAGGTGGTGTTGGCCACGCCCCTTAAAAATTTAAGCTGATCGCCGTACATACAGTTGTTGAAAAGCGCGTCTTCCATGCCATAGACCAGTCCGGATTCCGCAATTTCCTCCAATTGGTTGATGTTGGAGGTCACAAAGGCATAGTTGGTCTCCTCGCCCTGAAAGACGAGGTTGCCAAACTGACCGATCTGTATGGCGGCAGGCGCCGCCGGCGGATTTACCAGGTAATCCGGGTACAAGTTCTCAAAATGCCGTCCCATCCAACCCGTGTCCAGGCCACTGAAACCACTGGTCTGCAGATCGGTGTTGGCAAAAATGTCCGACCCCGTAAAATGGGACAGGCTCTGGTTCTCATAGCCCACACCGTGCACGGCCTTGAACTGTCCTTCTCCCCAAAGGGGCTCCAAAGCGCTCATATAAGAGGGCACGCCAAAATCGTCCGTGAGCTTCAACACCTTGCTCTCGGGGATGTAGATGTTGGGGCGGGCGTTGGCGTAGGTATCGTACTGTTGTATGGGAATCACGGTACTGAGGCCATCGTTGCCCCCGGAAAGGCGAATGAGGATCAAGATGTTGTCCGTTTCCGCAGCGGCCACCCCGGCCGAAAGCGCCGATGGTCCGGAAGCCGTGAGCATGTTGCTGCCCAGCATCATGGAACCACTACCGGCAATGCCCAGGGCCTGCAGGAAAGAACGACGGCTCCAAAACTTGTGTTCGTCATCGTGGCCGTCATGTTCAAGGCCTTTGTATGGGGAATGGTGGGGTATGTTGCACATGGAAGTAGGTGTTATTTAAGTTGAAACTCTGGTTGACGGGCCAAGTATTGCAAAAGGAGGTACACTTGGTAGGGGGCTTGGGGCCAGGTGCCCAGGTCCCAAATGGGTTGGTCTCCGCCCTCATAGTACACCTCCTCCACATCACTCCTGAAAATGGCAAAGGCCTTATCGTATTCCGCCTCGTTCAGCAGTCCTTGGGGAAGGACATAATCAATGATCGGCCGGGCCACCAGATCGGGGTTGCTGGTGGTAAGGCCCAAGGTGCCGGTCACGGCCAGGCCAAAACGGCGAAACTGCTCGTTGTCCGCTTCATAAAAACGTTCCAAAATGCCTTCGATGGTAAGCCAGCGCCCAATGATAAAGTTGGTGTTGATCCATTCCCTGTCCCGCTGCCATCCGGCCACGTCATAGGGATCGAAGAGTCTTTGGCTCAACTGGCCGCTGTAGTTCACCATTTCGGCCACGTGGGTCTCGGTGTAGTCAAAACCGGTTTCCTTAAGGGTGTTGAAAAAGAAATCGAACGGGCTTTTTATGATGACCCCTATCGCTTCTTCATCAAAGAAATGTTCACTCTTAAAAAGCTGTCGCAAGACCGGGGCCATTTCAAAATCGTTGGCCAGCATGGTGTCTGCCATACCGTTCAGTATGGGCTGGGCCTGATCGGCCAGCGCATCTGGGTGCACAAAGAACTTGTAGAGCTTTTTGGAGATGAAAAAAGCGATCTCCCGGGTACGCTCCTCGAAAAGGATGTCAATGACATCGTCATAGCCCCAATTGCCGGTACGTCCCATAATGGTCTTGGCATCGGTATCAAAACGGGTGGGGTCAAAGGTGATCATGGTACAGCCCACCTCGCCGCGGTTCACATAACCGGTCAGTGCCCTTGAGGCCTGCACAATATCTTCTTCGGTATAGCCAATGCCCTCGCCCAGGGTAAAGAGCTCATAAAGCTCACGGGCGTAGTTCTCGTTGGGCCTGTTCTTGTTGTTAAAGGCCCCGTCCAGGTAGCGCAGCATGGCGCTGGTAAGGCCGATCTCCCTCACAAAGGTCCTGAAGTTTCCCAGGGCATTGCGCTGGAGACAGACCAGATATTCATAAAGGAAGGAGTTGCAGTCGTACACGTCATACTCCGTGACAAAGTGGTTGCTCCAAAAGAAACTGAGCCGGTCCCGGAGGTTGTTGTCCAGCAAGGACCGGGCGTACTCCAGCTTAAATTCCTCGAACTGCTGGCGGCGCAACTGCCTGGCGGCGTCATTGTCTTCGGGGTAGTTGGCGTTGGTCCAGGTTGCCCAGGCCGGTGGCGGTAGCACCGGTAGGGCCAAGGCTTGGTCCACGAGGGTGTCCACGAGGGTGCCCGCGTCCTGTCCCACGGCCTGCGCTATGGTCTCCGGAGTGGCCCCAAATCCCAACCTGCGATAAAGGTGCTGGGCACGGCGCTGATCCAAGGAAACGGTATAGGGGGCAAGGGAGGATTCATTGCAATTAATGAAATATTCCATAATCCTAAATAGGTTATTTATGCGTTTATAGAGAGTTGGGGCTTCTAATTAACGACCGGAAATATTGTTTGGTATCAAAAACCAAGTTAATTTCGATGGAATGCACAACAAAATAAAACCAATATTTTAAAATGACCGCCCAATGGTGTTTTTTTTCGATGAAATGCACCAACAAACCACTGTTTTATGGGAAAGCATAATGAATTTGGTAAAGAAGGTGAACAATTGGCCATCCTGGCACCTTGTAAAAAAAGGGTATAGGATACGCCAAAAAAACTACCGCTACCTCAAGGCCGAAGTGGATATCATTGCCCAGAAGGGAGACACTTTGGCCATAGTGGAGGTCCGTTCCCGAAGTTCGGAATTTTTTGAGCACATTGCAGAGACCGTTACCCCAAAAAAGATGAAGCTCCTGGTCATGGCCGCAGACCACTACGTGCAAAAAGAGGACCTGGACGTAGAGGTGCGCTTTGATATCATCACCGTCTTGAAAAAACAGGGCAAGCTCACCTTGACCCACCTGGAGGACGCTTTCTACCATTTCTGAACCCTTGCGCTCCCGCTGCCGCCGGAAGGCCCGCCAAGCCGCCCCATCCAAGGAAAGGGACGGCCATGGGGAATACCTTGGGCAAAATTGTTTTATTTGTAACATTATGTTATATTTGCAGTATAACCGTATTCCAATGAAGACCATATCTTCCGTAGTGGAGCGCTACATAAAAAAGAAGCCCTTTTTGCAAAGTGCCCTGGCCCAGGGCATCATTAACCTCACCTCCCTATCCCGAATGGTAAAGCCCGAAATTGAGGAAGAATTGGGCAAAACCGTGCGCAACGGCGCCATTGTCATGGCTTTGAAACGCCTATCGGACGACTTGGAGTTCAGGGCCACCCACAAAATTGTAAAGGTGCTCAAGAACATTGGCGAGATCACCGTACGCTCGTCTTTGACGGATTATACCTTCTTGGCCTCCGACACCATTTTGGTGCAGCAGGCCAAACTTTTGGAAGCGATAAACAACAACAAGGACGTCTTCTATACCTCCTCCCGTGGGGTCAATGAGATCAACATTGTGATCAGCACGGTAATGGACAGCACGGTGGAGACGCTTTTCAAAAACGAGAAGTGCACCCAAAAATCAGAGGAACTATCGTCCATAACCGTGAAGCTGCCGGCAGAGAACGTATCCGTGCCGGGCATCTACTATTTTATCTTTCAGCGCTTGGCCTGGGAGGGCATTGTGCTCTACGAGGTGATCAGCACCACCAATGAGTTCACCATATTGGTCAATGACGACCAGGTAGATGTGGCCTTCAAGACCATTAAGGACCTCAAAGGGCTCTGACCCTATTCATTATCCACCGAAAAGAAGCGCAGCACGCCCCCGTAATCCTGGGGCTTGTGAACAAAACGCTTCTCCGCATCCAGGACAAAGTAAGTGGGCGTTTGCCGTATGTCATAGGTTTTCGCCAGTTCGCTGTCCCATTTGCCCAAGGATAGGGCATGGGCAAACAAGGGCATTTCTTCCGTCACGGAGCGCCATGGCACCTCATCTTCCTCCAGGCCCACGGCAATGACCTTGGTGTTGGGCAACTGGCCCACTTTTTCGTGCAACAGGGGCAGCTCTTTTAAGCAATGGGAACAGCCACTGCTCCAAAAAACGAGCACATAGTTGGCCGCACCTTCCATCTCCCATAGATTTTGGGTGCCATCCGGTCCTTGCCAAGCCATGTCAGGGGCCTTGTTTCCCAATCTCAGCGTACGCTCGGCCTCAATGAAATGGGCCATTTCCGTATCGCCAAGGTCCGTTGCCAATTTTTGGAGGTACTTGGTGGCAACATGATCGGTGAGCTGGTGCAGGCCATTGTTCTGGGCAATGTTCCAAACATCAAAAAGCACGTCCAACTGATATTTTTGGGGCGTCTGTGTTAATTTTTCTTGGGCCTGGTCCACCAAAAGCTGCATTTGGGCCTCAGCGGGCATCCCGCCCTCCAACTGCTCCGGATGATCGGTATAGACATGGGCCAGTACCTTGTTCTTGAGCAGGCCGGAGGTTTGCAAGAGACTGCTGCCCACGGGCACGGAGTCCAAGAAACCCTTCTTTTTTTGCACAAAGTAATCCTTGAGCCCCAGCGGTTCCTTGGGCACAAAGGGCTTGTTGGCCATGATCAATTCCCTTACCATGAGCCCGGCAGAACGCTCCAAAAAACCTTCCTGTACGTCTTGCTGCCGTTGCAAGATGGCCTGCCATTCCCCTGGGGCTATGTCCCGGGGCACAGCGGCCATGGCCTTTTCCACCTCGGCCATGGCCTCCAGATAGTCGGCCCAAGTCCTATTTTCCTCGGATACCACAAAATCACTGCCATCCTGCAGGTCAAAATGGAGTTCAATATTCTCCTTTCCGTTGTAAAAGACATCCACATAAAACTCCTCTTGGGGAACCGCATATACCAACCTATAGGTGCCGGCGGGTGCACCCTTTGGTAGGGAAAGGACAAAACTGCCATCATTCACTTGGGTGTCTGCCACATAACGTTGGCTCCCGGGTATGAGCCTGTAGGCAATGAGCCACTTAAACTCCTCGGGCGGGGAGAGCACCCCCGTGATCTGGTTTTGGGATCGGAGCCCCATGGAAGTGAAGAGGATAAGAAAACACAAAAGTCCTTTTTTCATGGCTACGGGAATCAAGGGCCGCGACCGGCCGAGAATACCCACAAATATAGTCACTTGGCCCTAGTTAATTTTGCGTTGGCATTTTTATGTGGCACCGATCAAAAAATAAAACCTTTTAAAATCATTGGTATGCCCGCCCATTTTCGTGTATTCCTTCCCCTTTTGCAGGGAAGGTGGTCTGGTGCCCAACCGCCCAAGGCAGGTGGGGCAAAGCTCACGCAAGGGACAGCGCCCCAACCACCGGGCAGGGCGGATATTTGTAGTGGCGCTAACACCACGCATCGGCACCTAACCATAAGGGGCTGGGTGCAACCTCTTCCATAATGGAAACAGTTTGTTCAAAAAAAAAAAGGAGCTCCCGTCAAGAAAAACAGGTAAGCCCCCACGGCCCAAAGGGCTCCGAACCTTGGTGGAACCTTTAAAACCCAGATTAAGCAATAGAAATTCCCCGCCTGAAAGGAACGGGCAGGTATTACGGCTGCAAATCACGTCAAAAATCCAATGTGCCCACTTTCCATTTGTAATGGCTAATGGCCCCTGGCAAAAAACCAACCATCCAGACCTACCGGCCTCCCAACCTCCAAGGGAAGGCTGCCCACTTATCCCTGAAAAAGGGGTGTTACGATGACCGTACCCTGCTTATTTTTGGCGTTGTAACCATTAATTTTGGGGTATGATCTATTTTTTTGGAACACGGAGCAGCGTCATCAAGGAACGTAAACTGGACAAGACCGTTTGCCCGTATTGCCAAACGCCCAATTCCTTTGTGGTGCGTACCTATGGCAAGTATTTCCATTTCTTTTGGATTCCCTTGCTTCCCTTCTTTAAAACGCACGTGGCAGCATGTTCCCACTGCAAAAAATCTTACGCCCAACGGGAATTCACCCCCGACATGCAACGGGCCCTGGCGCGTGCAAACACCATAGATCCCGCCAAAAGACCGCTATGGCAGGGGTGTGGCTGCCTCATCCTCTTCACCTTCTTTGCCGTGATGCTCAGCATTTCCTTCTACGGTGTTTATGTAAGGTCTCAAGGGCAGGACACCGCGACCAAGGCCGTGGACCCTAGAATGGAACTGCTCTTAAAGGACATGGCCCAAATGGAAAGGCCTTTGAGGCCCGATACGGACTCCCTGTCCGTGGAACTGAAGGCGTGCTTGGATCATGACATCGTGGGCGGTCTGGATACCCGGAACATAGGCTACTTTACCAAAAAGGAGGGGAACAAGGTGCTGGTATTGCTCAAGGTTGCAAACATCAAAGCCATAAAGCCCGAGTTCAGGAAAGATATCCTTGATGTGGTAACGGACTGCCTAGGGCAAATGGGCATGGACCAAGAGGGCCATGAACTTTATCTGGGCGTGGAGGGCAGATGGAACACCGTTTTGGTAAAAACGCCCACGGAGGCCGACCTGGGCGGCAGGTATGGGGACAAGGCCAAACTACTGCCCTTTTACGGCGACCCCGCCCCGCTGGCACCCGAAACCCCGGCCACCGATTCCCCCATCAATGAATGACCCGGACGATCGTTTACCCCAGATGGAACATTAAAAAGTCCATCACGGCCACAAATCCCTGAAAAAACCGAGCGCTGTACTTCATTTGGCCCGATCGTAAAAATCTTGATTTTATTGGGGGTTGCGCCCTCATTGCGGCAGTCCGATACATTATCCGGGTTTAAGCCGCCTTGGCAACCATCTGCCGGGTCCTTACCAACAGCACAATTTCCAGCACCACCGTGGGAAACAGACTAAAAAGGCCCACCGGAGCCAAGACCACGGTCAAGAAAAAGAGGGCGGTGAGCACCTCAAAACCACCCGCCACATAGCCCAAAACGCCCCATCTTTTGGCCGATTTTAAAATGGAGATGCCAAAGAGCAGGCCCAGGGTGCCCATGACCATGGATGCTGCCACCAGAATCCCCTCCACCGGAAAGGTCTCACCAAGGAACAGGGAACCAATGTCGTAGCCATAGAAGAGCAGCAGCACTACGGCCATGATCACCGTGGCGATCTTCATCAAGTAATTCTGAAACAGTTTGCCCACCACCAAGAAACCGTAGATGAAAATGGCAAAAGAGATGAAGGACAACACCTTTATGGCCACGTGCCCGGGGCGCCCAAAAAACAGGTGGTCTTCCCAAAAGCGGTAATAATCGGCCAGCCCCTCAAAAGTGCCCAGAAGCAAGTACAGCGCGCCCGCTATGGCGGCCACGCCCAAGGCAAGACGAACCGACCGGCCTTCCCGGGCATTGTCCAGATCCAGGTTGCCCCCTTGGCCCCCTGCCCGGGTTCCGAAAACGGATTCATAATCGTGGTCCAGTGCGGAAAGGATGGTCCTTACCGTGTAGCTTCGGGGAGAGACCTCCCCGTTTTCTATGCGTTGCAGCGTACGTACGTTTATGTTGCAGCGCTCAACGAGCTCTTCTTGTGTAAGTCCTTTTTGCTTGCGCAGTTCGGTGATCTTGTGTCCCAGTGCCGGTTGTTTCATCAGTGTATGTTTTTTTTGGATTCTTGGACAATGTTAGCATCCAAACCCAGGGCCACCAAAAAAAACAATGAAATTTAACCCGACATTAAAACGGCATTTTGCCCCGTGCCAAGGGTTTGCGGGCTTTTTCAAAGGGGGGCATGGAAAGTGCAAGAAAGGGTGTCCTACACCTTTTCCACCTTGGGTTCCATCATTTTTAAAGGTTGAAGGGCCAAAAGGGCGCGATCCACACTGCCAATATCCCCGAACACCAAAAGGAGACGCAAGCCATTGCGGGTCTGTTTTTCCTTGACCTGGCATTTTTGCGGATGTTTTTGCACAAACTGGAGCACCTTGGTAAAGATGGCACTCTGGTAAAAGGCCGATTGTTGGTCCGAAATAAAGTACCCGATCAGTTTTCCCTTTTTCATCACCACTTTTTCCAGTCCAATGCCGTTGGCGATCCACTTGATGCGCACACTGTTCAGGAGGTCTTGGGCCTCCGGGGGCAGTTCGCCGAACCGATCCAACAATTGTGCCTCAAACCGTTGCAGGGCCTGTTCATCCTTTACCTGGTTCAGCTCGGTGTAGAGCGTGAGCCGCTCGGTAATGTTGTTGATGTAGGCATCCGGGAAGAGCAATTCAAAATCGGAATCCAACTGGGTCTCCTTTACAAAGACCTTTTCCTTCTCCCCTTCCACTTCCTCATAGAGCTCCTTGAACTCGTTGTCCTTGAGCTCCTCAATGGCCTCGGCCAGTATTTTCTGGTAGGTCTCAAAACCGATCTCGTTCATGAACCCGCTCTGTTCCCCGCCCAGCAGATCGCCCGCGCCCCGGATCTCCAGGTCCTTCATGGCAATGTTAAAACCGCTGCCCAGTTCGGTAAACTGTTCCAAGGCCTCTATGCGCTTACGGGCATCGGTGGTCATGGACTCATAGGGCGGGGCAATGAAATAGCAAAAGGCCTTTTTGTTGCTCCGGCCCACGCGGCCCCGCATCTGGTGCAGGTCGCTGAGGCCAAAATTATTGGCGTTGTTTATGAAAATGGTGTTGGCGTTGGTCACGTCCAGGCCACTTTCCACAATGGTGGTGGAGACCAGCACATCAAACTCCCCATTGATAAAGCGCAGCATCAGGGCCTCCAACTTTTTTCCCTCCATCTGGCCGTGGCCAATGCCCACCTTGGCATCGGGCACCAGGCGTTGTACCATGCCGGCCACTTCCTTGATGTTCTCTATGCGGTTATGGATGAAGAACACTTGCCCGCCACGCGCTATTTCGTATGCGATGGCATCCCTTATGGTCTCCTCGTTAAAGCCGATCACGGCACTCTCTATGGGGTAGCGGTTGGGTGGTGGCGTAGTGATCACGGAAAGGTCACGGGCCGCCATAAGGCTAAATTGCAGGGTCCTGGGAATGGGGGTGGCCGTTAGGGTGAGCACGTCCACGTTCTCTTTAATGGCCTTGAGCTTGTCCTTGACGGAGACCCCAAATTTCTGCTCCTCGTCCACAATGAGCAGCCCCAGGTCCTTGAACTTTACGCTCTTGTTCACCAGCTGGTGGGTGCCAATGATGATGTCTACCTTACCGGCGGCCAAGTTTTCCAGGGTCTCCCGCCGCTCCTTGGCCGTGCGGAAACGGTTCAGGTAATCTACCGAAACGGGCATGTCCTTTAGGCGTTCCGTAAAGGTGCGGTGGTGCTGAAAGGCCAAGATGGTGGTGGGCACCAAAACGGCCACCTGTTTCCCATTGTCCACGGCTTTAAAGGCCGCCCGTATGGCCACCTCGGTCTTGCCAAAGCCCACATCGCCACAAATGAGACGGTCCATGGGCCGCTCGCTCTCCATATCTGCTTTGATGTCTTCGGTGGCCTTGCTCTGATCGGGCGTGTCCTCGTAGATAAAGGAGGCTTCCAGCTCGTTCTGCAAATAACTGTCCGGGGCGTATTGGAAGCCCTTTTCCAGGCGCCTCTTGGCATACACCTTTATAAGGTCAAAGGCTATTTTCTTTACCCGTGCCTTGGTCTTGTCCTTGACCTTTTTCCAGGCCCCGGAGCCCAACTTGTATATTTTGGGCACGGCACCGTCCTTGCCGTTGAACTTGGATATTTTGTGCAGGGAGTGGATGCTCACATAGAGGATGTCGCGCTCGCCGTACATCAGCTTTATCGCTTCCTGTTTTTTGCCCTCGACCTCTATTTTTTGCAGTCCGCCAAACTTGCCAATGCCGTGGTCCATATGGGTCACATAGTCCCCGATCTCCAATTTGTTCAGCTCTTTGAGGGTAATGGCCTCCTTCTTGGCATACCCATTTTTAAGGCGGAATTTATGGTACCGCTCAAAGATCTGGTGGTCCGTGTAGCAGAGCAGTTTCAGGTCCTTGTCCACAAAGCCTTGGTGCAGCGGAAAAACCAAGGTCTTGTACGGCACTTTTTGGGAGATCTCCTCAAAAATATCGTGAAAGCGCTTGGCCTGTTGCTCCGAGGCGCAACAGATATAATTATCGAACCCGGCCGCATGGAATTGGTTCAGGTTCTCAATGAGCAGGTCGAACTTTTTGTTGAATGCCGGCTGGGGCACGGTATTGAAGGAAAGCGTCCTTTGGGCAGGGGTGCCGTTTTCTTCGCTTCCCATGACAACACACCTAAAATGTTCCAGTTGTGCCCTAAAGGCGGCCCCGTTCAAAAAAAGCGCTTCGGGGGTGGCGTGCTTTATGTCCTTTGAAAGATCGGCAAAGGCCTTGGTTGCCTTGTCGTAAAAATCATCCAACCTGCTGTAGAGCAGACCGCTGTTCTTTGTGAACACCAGGGTGTCGCCAGAAATATAACTCAGGAAAGAGGCGCGCTTTTCTTCCAGGAACTTATTGGCCACATTGGGTATTATGGTAATTTTTGCCACCTTCTCCGTAGAGAGTTGGGTCTCCACATCAAAGGTGCGGATGCTGTCCACCTCATCGCCAAAGAACTCCAGGCGGTAGGGTTCGTCATTGGAAAAAGAGAAGACGTCCACAATGCCGCCGCGCACGGAAAACTCCCCGGGCTCCGTGACAAAATCCACCCGCTTAAATTTGTACTCAAAGAGCACTTCGTTCAGGAAATCCAGCGAAAGCGAGTCCTGTACCTTGATCTTCAGGGTGTTCTTGTTCAGTTCCTGTCGGGTCACCACCTTTTCAAAGAGCGCATCTGGATAGGTGACGATGATGGCGGGCTTTTTACGGGAGTTGATGCGGTTTAGCACCTCTGCCCTGAGCAAGACATTGGCGTTGTCCGTTTCCTCTATCTGGTAGGGCCTGCGGTAACTTCCCGGAAAGAACAGCACGTCCTTATCGCCCACCAGCAGTTCCAGGTCATTGAGAAAATAGGCCGCCTCTTCCTTATCGTTGAAGATGAGCAAAAAGGGATCGTTGGAAGATTGAAAGAGCGAGGCAACGCAAAAAGAGAGGGAAGAGCCCACGAGCCCCTTGAGCCTTATGGCCCCATTCTCTGGGGAGGGGGCGGAAACTTGGGCCATAAGCCCCCTCAGTTCCCCCAGTTTGGGAGACCCCTGAAAAAGCTCGAGTATGGACGATTTGGTCAATCCAACAAATTTGTGGCAAAAGTAAGCCCGAGCAGGCTAGCATACAATTTTTTTGCGCGCCCATTTTAACCCTTGGCAAAAATGGCCCTGCTGTATAGGGGCCAGTCTCCCAGCTTAGGCTTCATTGCCCTTTAAAAAAGGGGTTGCCCTTTCTGTTCTTAAAACCGTGCCAGGCCATATGGGCAAAAATGACAACACTCCCCACCAGGGCCGTATAGGCCACGGGCTCCACAGCCTCCCTGTGCCTTATGAAGATGGCGAACAGGGCCCAGACACCCACGGCTGCAAATTCGCGCATGTTGCGGCGGTGGATGACGATGAGGTTTAAACCGGTGGCCACAACGATCATAACGATCGTCCACACCTCTTCGGAGAACGGTGCGCCCTCCCAGCCCAATTTGGTCAAGTAGGCCGATATGTTGGCTATGGTGGCCACGGATATCCATCCGGCATACAGGCAGATGGGCCACCAGACAAAGACAATGATCTTCTTGGGCGCGTGCCAGCGCTCCATATTGGTGTTCAAGATCACTTTGATCAGGGAAAGGAGAATGCCCAGCATGATCAGCACGGAAAGTCCGGTATGCTCATACACAAAGGCAAACACCCAAAGGGCGTTCAAAACATTGGCCGCTACGAACCAATAGCCGGTCTGGACCATGAAATCATGGGTCTCTTCGGTGAAGAATGCCCGGTACACCTGAAAAATGCCGTAGGCCAAGAGGCCCAAAAAGATGAGGCCCCAAATGGCAAAGGCATAGGAGGCGGGTGTAAACAGATTGTTGTATTTCTGACTGATGTCCCCTATGGTGGTGTCATTGAACCTCAGGGCCTGCGAGACGTAGTTTACGGCAATGACCGCCAACACGGACAACAGATTCAAGATGGCCAAGGTTTTCTTCATGGTGTGGATTTTTGATGCTATTTCCCCTTATTGAAAAAGCAAAGGATGGGTCGTTTCTCTTTTCTCCATCATACTCTGGCGTTTATATGGCTCAGGGATGGCATTCCCTGTCAAAGATAGCCCAAGCCGCACCCCGGCTTGAATGCATTTGAACAAAAACTGCACTATTTACGGTGGCGTCCGCTTGCCTTGCGTTCCTGGAGGGTCACGGGCAAAACGGCGTCGCCGAGCAGGGCAAAAATGGCACAGCCTTCCCTGGCCTCCAAGACGTGCGAGCCCGTGAACTCCCCGAAAGCGGGCAGGATCATTTGCAGGGGCAACTGATAAAAACAGCGCAGCCTTACGGATTGCCGCCCCAAGCCGGTGAGGCGCACGGCCGGATGGACGTGGCCGCAAAGATTAAAGAACCCTTCCCGTTCCTCCGGATGGTGGGTGAGCAAAAAACCGTCCAACAGCAGTTCCTCCACGACCTCTACGTCCAAGGCCTCGTACCTGAGGGGCGAGATGATGTCGTGATTGCCACTGACCAAAACAAAGTCTGCCGATTGCCTGCCCAACCAGGTCGCAAAGAGGTCCCACTCCATGTTGAGCGATGAATGGAACAGATCGCCCATGAACACCACGGTTTTGGGCGTAAAATGGGACAGCACGGCATCCAGGGCATCAAAATTGCGTTGCACGGCCCGCTGGGGCACCGCCGCCCCGAATTTTCTAAAATGGGACACCTTGCCCAAATGCACATCACTGATGAGCAAGATGCCCCGTTGCGCCCAATAGAGCACGCCCGAGGCGTGCAGGACAAAATCTTGGTTTTGGATGCTGATGGGGTGGGTCATTCGATAGGGTACTCGGCCAATCCCAAGGCACGATGGTCCTTTGTGAAAAAATGGCTTGGCTTTCTGGGCAAAAATAACGCAAATTGGGATACAGGGGCTAGGCCCAGAAACCACAAAACCCAAAAAACCTTCCTTTTCCGGGCATTATGCACCATATCTACCCCTGCATTTTTGCCTTGGCACCCTCACTTCATCAAAATGGCCGTCATTCTCTTAATACGGTCCGCGAGCTTTTCACTGGACAGTTTTTCGCGCAGCCTGTCCGTGATGATCGGGAAGGAAAATGGGGTGGGCTTGGTGCAGGTTTTCCAAACAAGGTGCTGCGACGCAATGCGCTCCAGGGCCATTCGAAGTCGGCCTTCTTCCAACTGATGCTCAAACGTTTCGGTATGGGCTTGCTGATACAGGAGGTTATCGGCCTCAAAATCCTTAAAGACGTCGAACAGCAATTGGGAGCTGCTCTGCAAGTGCTTCATCTTTATGCCCTTGTTGGGGTACCCCGTGAACACCAGGCCACTGATCACGGCAATATCCCTGAACTTGCGCCGGGCCATTTCATTGGAGTTAAGGCTCTTTTGCAGGTCTTCCAGCATGTGCTCGGTGGTGAACAGATCGTTGTCCAGCACCTGCTGTATGTCTATTTGTTTGTCCGAAAGCAGCTCAAATCCGTAATCGTTGTACGCCAAGGAACAGGTAATGGGCATCAATAAACCAATTCTGTAGGCCAGCAGGCTGCTCATGGCCTCGTGCACGCCACGGCCCTCGAACGGATAAAATATGTGGTGGTACCCGTCCCGGGTCTTGAACGTTTCCATAAGGAACTCATTGGGTTTGGGCACCATGCTCTCTTCGCGCTGTTTTTTGAACATGGGCGCCAAGGATCGGATTTCAATGGATTGCTCCTCTGTGCCCAGCCCCGCGGTATAGAGCTCCTGCCGCAACAAAGCGCTCATCTGGGCAGAAAAACTGAGTCGCCCGCCCATCCAACTGGGCACCTTGTTCGTTTTTTTGGTGGAGTTCCTGACAAGGGCCTGCATTCCCTTAACGCGGATAAATTCCAGGTTTCTGCCCGCAAACGTAAACACATCTCCCCGCGTGAGCTTGGAAATGAAAAACTCCTCAATGGAGCCAATATAGCCCCCTTTCTGATATTTCACGGCAATGTTGGCATCGCCCACAATGGTGCCGATCTGGAACCGGTGCCGCATGGCAATACCGCGGTTGTTTACCTTGAACCTGCCATCGGCCTCCACCTCCACCTTTTTGTACTCGTCATAGGATTGCAGGCTCTGGCTGCCCATCACCAAGAAGTTGAGCAGCCACTGCCACTGGGCTTCGGAAATGCCCTGGAAACAGAAGGTCTGTTTAATTTCACCATGGATCTCATCCGGATAGAACCCGTCCGAGACCGCCAAAGTGGTCAGGTATTGCAGCAGCACATCAAAACTGTTGAGATAGGGAATACGGTCTTCCACGGCTTCATGCTTAACGGCCTGTTGCATGGCCGATGCCTCAATGAGCTCCATGGCGTGGGTGGGCAAAAAATGGATCACGCTCTCCTTGCCCGGGCTGTGCCCGCTGCGGCCGGCGCGCTGCAGAAACCGGGCCACGCCCTTGGGGCCACCGATCTGCACCACGGTCTCCACCGGGGCAAAATCCACGCCCAGGTCCAGACTGGAGGTACAGACCACGGCCTTGAGGCTTTCGTTGCGAATGGCCTGCTCTACCCACAAGCGGGTCTCCTTGTTCACACTGCCGTGGTGCATGGCCAGTTCCCCGGCGTATTCCGGATGTTTTTCCAGGATTTTTTGGAACCAGATCTCGCATTGGCTGCGCGTATTGGTGAACATCAGGGTGGTCTTGCTGTGGTTGATGATGGGCACCACCTCTTCCAACAAGCGCAGGCCCAAGTGCCCACGCCAGGGAAAGGTCTCCATTTGCTTGGGAATAATGCTCTTTACGGTTATTTTTTTGTTGAGCCTGGCCTTGATCAGGACCGAATTGGCCAAGGCATCGGTGTCCGGGCCCAACAAGACCTCCCGGGCCTGCTCCAAGTTCCCTATGGTGGCCGATATGCCCCAAATGCGCATATCTCCACAGATGGCCTTTAAACGGGAGAGCCCAAGCTCCATCTGCACGCCGCGTTTGGTGCCCAGGAGCTCGTGCCACTCATCCACGACCACGGCGGTACAGTCCCGGAAGACCCTGGCGTACCCCTTGGAGGACAAGAGCAGTTGGAGGCTTTCGGGCGTGGTGATCAAGAGGTCCGGCATGGTCCTTTTCTGTTGGGCGCGCTCCTTGTTGGTGGTGTCGCCGGTGCGGATGCCCACGGTCATCTGCGTGCCCAGGTCTTGCGTAATGCGCTCGGCCGATTGTTTTATTTCGTTGGACAAAGCCCGCAGCGGGGTGATCCAAATGGCCTTCAATCCCTTTTTGTGCTTGGTTTTGTACTCCGGATGGTGCTTTATGTAGTGGAGCACAATGGGAAACCAAAGGGCATAGGTCTTGCCGCTGCCCGTAGGGGCGTTCAAAAGGCCGTTCTTGCCCTGGAGAAAGGCCCTCCAGGTGTCCTTCTGGAATTTGAAGGGGGTCCAGTTCTGGTGCTGGAACCAGGTCTCGGCAATGGTGTACAGTTCTTGTCTTGTGGGCATTGGGTTGTTTGTACTTCTGGGTCCGGGCCATTTGGCCCTTCTTCGTATATTCCTTGTTATGGCCCCGGGGCAAATGGCAATAACCATGTGCCCACCCTAGCACTCAGGGCCTGTGATGTTCCATTGCGGTCATTGATCGGAAGCCTCCCTTTCAGGGACATCCTCCCCCGGTATCAATGCCTTCAGGTCTTCCAGGGTATTGGCCTCTTCCACTTTTTTGTCCTGCCTCCACCGGAGTATTCTGGGAAACCGGGTGGCCACGCCGCTCTTGTGCCTTTTGGAGGGGGCAATGCCCTCAAAAGCGATCTCAAAAACGTGGTGGGGGGTTACGCTCCTAACGGGGCCAAAGCGTTCCAGGGTGTTCTTCTTTATCCAGGCATCCACCTTTCGGAACTCGGCATCGGTAAGTCCGGAATAGGCCTTGGCAAAGGTGACCAGTTCCCTTTCCCCGGCCTCGTTGGTGCCCCACAGGCCAAAAGTGTAATCCGTGAACAGGTTGCTCCTTCTGCCGTGCCCCCGCATGGCATAGGTGAGCACGGCGTCAATGCTCAGGGGATCCACCTTCCATTTCCACCAATCGCCCTTTTTTCTGCCCACCAGATAGGGGCTGTCCTTTCGTTTCAACATCAACCCCTCGCTCTTCATTTCCCTGGACCGCTGCCGTTCCCTTGCCACCTGTTCCCAAGAGGCAAATTCCATGGTCAGGGACAGGTGCAGGGGCAGGGAGCGGTGTTGGGCCATTTCTTTTGGCCCGAGGTCGTTGGGCCCCTTCCCCATGTTTGGGGACGGCGGTGGGCTTGGTGGGGCAAACAGTGCCTCCAAGAGTGCCCTACGTTCCGTGAAGGGTCGTTGCCTTATGTCCTGGCCCTGCCATTCCAAAAGGTCGTAGGCCTTTAGGATCACGGGCACTTTGGCCAAAAGGGCCTTGGAGACGGTTTTCCTCCCAATGCGGGCCTGCAGGTCGTTAAAGGTGCCCACGGCGCCCTTGGGAAAGGGCAGGATCTCCCCGTCCAGCACCGTACCGTTGGGAATATGGCCCACAAAGGACCGGAACTCCGGATATTTATCGGTCACCAGTTCCTCTCCCCTGCTCCAGACAAAAATGTCGTTGTTGCGCAGGATCACCTGGGCGCGTATGCCGTCCCATTTGTGCTCCACGGACCATTGTTGCACCTTGCCCAGTTCCCCAACTTCCCCTTCCAAGGCGTAGGCCAGGTAAAACGGATAGGGCTTGGAAAGATAATCGCCTTCATTTTCCTCCAGTACCAGCTCCTGGAAGCCAATGGTGCTGGGGTCCCAATTGCCCATGAGCTTGTAGGCCAGGATGTCCTCATCAATGCCGGTGGACTTGGACAGGGCGCGGGTCATCAATTTTTGGCTCACCCCAATGCGGAACCCACCGGTGATCAGTTTGGTAAAGACAAAGCGCTCATAATAGCCCATGGATTTCCAGTGCCGCTGTAGGTAGCTTTTTTTATCGGTGTCCGATTTCTTTTTGAGCGCTATCATCTCCTCCAAAAATTGGGAGAGGCTCTGGGTGGTGGTCTGGGTGGTGCTGGGCACCACCAAGGCTATGGTTTCGGCCAGATCGCCCACTATGTGGTAGCTTTCCTCAAAAAGCCACAAGGGGATGTTGGCCAGTTCCGAGGCCCATTCGCGAAGCAGGGTGGTGTTCACGGGCCTGGGCGGCCTGCGGTGGGACAGTATGGCAATGGTCCATACCTTGTCCCGATCAGTGGCCCCATTAAAATATTCGCTTAGGGCCGCCACTTTGAGGTTGGTCTTGTTGGTGCTGTCCAAGGTCTTTATGAGTGCCGCAAAATCCTTCATTCCGTCGTCTCTTTTTCTTGGGTCGCCTGCAGGGCCCCTTCATTTTCCTCAGCGCCATACTGTGTTTCCTCGGTGCGAGCATCATAGCCCTGTTCCCGCAGATAGCGCGAAAAGATATCGGTGTACCCGTGGGTACAGATGACCTTTTCGGCCCCGGTGGCGGCAATACTGTTCAGCAGCCCCTCCCAGTCGCAGTGGTCACTGAGCACAAAACCGCGATCCACGGCCCGGCGGCGGCGGGCCCCGCGAAAGGCCATCCAACCGCTGGCGGAGGCCGTGACATAGGGCACCATTTTCCGTATCCAGGGAGATCCGTGCGCGCTGGGCGGGGCCAGCACCAAATTGCCCAGCAGCTCCGTTTTTTTGGTATCGCGCGTGATCAAATGGGTCTCTGGAAAGGACACCAGGGGACGCAGCACCTCGGTCATTTTTTCAATGGCGCCGTGGGTATGGATGGTGCCAATGTCCGTGTCCAGATACTTCAGCAGGCGCTGGGCCTTTCCCAAACTGTAGCCAAAGAGCACGGAGGTCTTCCTCTCCTTCCGGTTCTGGGCCCACCAGGCGTTTATATCGGCCAAGACCGCTTTCTGCGGAGTCCAGGAAAAGGCCGGAAGCCCAAAGGTGCACTCGGTGATGAAGGTATGGCAGGGCACCGGCTCATAGGGGGTGCAAATACCGTCGTCCTCGGTTTTATAGTCGCCCGTGAACACCCACACCTCCCCCCGGTGCTCCACGCGTATTTGCGAGGACCCTATGATGTGGCCGGCGGGATGCAGGCTAAAAGTGACATTGTTAATGGTAAAGGTCTCGCCCCATTCACGGCCGGTGACCTCAATGTCCCCCAAGCGGTGTTTTATGATGGGTACATTTTTTTTATGGGTGATGTACCTGCGGTGGCCCCAGCGGCTGTGGTCTGCGTGGCCGTGCGAGATGATGGCCTTGTCCACGGGCTTCCAGGGATCCAAATACACCTTGGCGGCCGCACAATAGATGCCCTTGTCCGTAAATTCCAAAAGCGGTTTTTCCATAGCTCCATAAAATTACAAATAGAAAGGGAGAACAAAGTGCCCTAATGGAGGTTTACCCCGGTTTATGCCGTAAAAAGTTCCTTTACGGCCGCAAATCCCTGCAAAAAAGATGGTGGTGCCCGCCTTGGCCCCATTCCCGTGGCCCTAACGATGCCTCCATCGCAAAGATCTTGCTTTTACAGGCGGTTGCACCCCAATGACGAAAATCCAATACATCATCTGGGGCCAATGAAGCTTAAAAAAATTATATTTGCCCCCATCTTAACAAAAAGCTATGTCCTTTAAAGATTTGTACGGCCATTCCGAATACAAGAGCAATCTGGCCCATTTTGCCGCAATGGCCACCCTAGCGGCCTCCGATGGTCAGATCGGACCCGAAGAGCAGCGCCTCTTGGATGCCTTTGCCCACAAACTGAACATTTCCGAAAAAGACTATGGTGAGGTGATGGACCCCGCCAACAAATATCCCATTGAGCCACCGGTGAGCGGCGAACTGCGTCTGGAAAGGCTCTATGACCTGTTCAAGATCATCTTTGCCGACCATTACATAGACCATGAGGAGATGATCTTGTTGAAGCGCTACGCCATTGGCCTGGGATTCTCAGAGGAAAAAGCCAATGATGTCATTGAAAAATCTGTGGCCATCTTCAGTGGAAAAATACCCTACGAGGATTATCTGTACTTGCTAAAGCACTAGTCCAAGCTCACGGAACACCCCTTTTTGGGCAGGGCAAGGGCAGGGAACAGCAGCTACCACGCCGCCTTGGGGCCTTAGTGGGCCTTAGTGGTATTTTTCCAAAAATTCGCTCAATTTCTGCACCATGTTACGGCTTCCGCAAAAGAAGGGCACGCGTTGGTGCAGCTCGGTGGGCACAATGTCCATAATGCGGTTCTTACCGCCTATGGCCAGCCCATTGGCCTGTTCCGCGAGAAAGGCCATGGGATTGCATTCGTAGAGCAACCGCAACTTTCCGCTTTCCGTGACACTGCTCTTGGGGTACATGTAAATGCCGCCCTTGATCATGTTTCTATGAAAATCCGACACCAGGGAGCCAATATACCGGGAGGTGTAGGGGCGATCGCCCGCTTCCATCTGGCAGTACTTAATGTAATCCTTTACCCCTTGGTGAAAATGCACGTAATTGCCCTCGTTCACGGAATAGATACGGCCGTCTTCCGGGAACTGCATGTTGGGATGGGACAGGTAAAACGTGCCCAGGGCCGGGTTCAAGGTGAATCCGTTAACACCATCGCCGGTGGTATAGACCAACATGGTGCTGGTCCCGTACACCACATAGCCCGCGGCCACCTGTTGGCTACCGGGCTGTAAGAAGTCTTCCAAGGTCACCGGGGTGCCCACGGGGGTTACCCTTCTATAGACCGAGAAGATGGTGCCCACGGAGACATTGACATCAATGTTACTGGAACCGTCCAAGGGGTCTATGAGCACCACATACTTGTTCTGGTGCCGATCGTCATGGCTGTTTATGCTCACAAAACTGTCCTCTTCCTCAGAGGCTATGCCACAGACAATTTCGCGGTTGGTCAGGGTCTGGATGAACTTCTCATTGGCAAACACATCCAGCTTCTGCTGGTTTTCGCCCTGTATGTTGGTGTCCCCGGCATTCCCGGTAATGTCCACCAAGCCGGCCTTGTTCACCTCGTGGTTCACCACCTTGGCCGCCAACCTTATGGCATTGATCAATTTGGAAAGCTCCCCGGAAGAATATTGAAAGGCGTGTTGGTTTTCAATGATGAACTCCCCTAGGGTCTGGTTTCGCTTGGATATCATGGTCATGGTTATTTAGGTGACAAATATCGGTTATTTTGTGAAACCTTGGCTTTTCACTTGGGGAGCAATTTTAAAATTATAACTTTGTGTTTTATTTGTAACAATATGTCGTTTTTGATACGAAAGGCCAAGGCCGAGGATATGGGTGCCGTTCTGGAACTGGTGCGGGAACTTGCCGTGTTCGAAGAAGAACCCGATGCCGTGGAAGTCACCGTGGCCGATCTGGTACGCGATGGTTTTGGGGATCGGCCGTGCTTTCACTGTTTTGTGGGCACACAGGGGGCAACCGTGGTGGGCATTGCCCTGGTGTACCCGCGCTACTCCACTTGGAAGGGGCCCATTCTGCACTTGGAGGACCTGATCGTGACCGAGCGCATGCGCGGCAGCGGACTGGGCACGGCCCTTCTGGACGCCGTGGTGCGCTACGGCAGCGACCTGGGCGTTAAACGCATCTCCTGGGAGGTGCTGGACTGGAACGAGCCGGCCATAGCCTTTTACGAGGCCAAAGGGGCCAACGTCATGCGGGATTGGGACGTGGTGCACCTGGATGAACATGCGATGGCCAACTACCTGGAAACTTTGGACAATACTTCTTCTTAATTCATAATCATAAAAAAAATGCGGGTTTTTAAATTTGGAGGCGCCTCCGTAAAAGATGCGGAGGGCGTAAAAAATGTGGTGCACGTCCTGGGGGAGACCGGACACCAGGACACCATCTTGGTCATTTCTGCCATGGGAAAGACCACCAATGCCATGGAGGCCATTGTGAACGCTTATTTTGAGGACAAAAAGACCATGCTGCCCTCCATTGACCAAGTGGTAACCTACCACCATGACATCATGCGTGACCTCTTTCCCAACGCCGGCCACCCGGTGTACAAAAAGGTAAAGGAACTCATGGAAGAGGTTAAGGGCTTTTTGATCTGGAACAAGTCTCCCAACTACAATTTTGTCTATGACCAAGTGGTGGGCTACGGCGAACTCTTGAGCACCACCATTGTGAGCGCCTATTTGGAGGAAGTGGGCATCCAAAACCGCTGGTTGGACGTGCGCGAGTACATAAAAACGGACAACAGCTACCGGGACCCCAAAGTGGACTGGGAACGTACCCAAGGGAACGTGGGCAAGATAAACCGCGGACTCCTTAACGTGACCCAGGGATTCTTGGGCAGCGACGACAACAACTTTACCGTGACCCTGGGCCGGGAAGGCTCGGATTACACCGCGGCCATTTTGGCGTTTTGCCTCAATGCGGACTCGGTAACCATTTGGAAGGACGTGCCCGGCGTGCTCAACGCAGACCCAAGGTACTTCCAGGAAACACAGTTGCTGCACAACATTTCGTACCGCGAGGCCATTGAACTGGCCTTTTACGGTGCCTCGGTCATTCACCCAAAAACCTTGCAGCCCCTGCAGCGCAAAGAGATACCGCTGCACGTAAAATCCTTTTTGGACCCCAAGGGGGCCGGGACCACGGTGGGCAAGGGCGTGGGCATATCGCCCAAGGTGCCCTGTTACATTGTAAAGAAGAACCAGGTGCTCATGAAGCTGTCCTCCCTGGATTTTTCCTTTATCGTGGAGAACAACATCAGTGCCATCTTTAAGTTGTTCCATGACCATAAGATGAAGGTGGACCTCATCCAGAACTCGGCCATTAGCTTCTCGGTATGTGTGGACAATACCTTTGGCGGCCTGGAGGCCCTCCTAAAACAGCTAAAGCGCACCTTTAAGGTGGTGCACCAGGAGAACGTGTCGCTCTACACGGTAAGGCATTTTGATGAACACGCCCTGGAACGCCTGCAAAATGGCTATGACATCCTATTGGAGCAACGGGGCAAGGAAACCTTGCAATTGGTGGTGAAGTAAACGCACACGGCCCTGTTAAAAAGCAAGGGCACGGGCGTTCATTTTGCTATCTTTGCCGATTAAAGCAGCACCATTTTATGGGTTTAGTTACCGCAAAGGAAGTGGCGAAGGCCATTGGTTTGTCCAAGTATGGCCCCATAGGGACATTCCTGGGCTGGTCCCTGATGAAGCTTACCCGAATCTCGGACATCAACACCTTTTATGACTCCATTGCCCACCTTGAGGGAAGGGCCTTTACCACGGCCGTATTGGAGCACTATGACATCCGTTTTGAAATCCCCGAGGACGATCTAAAGCGGCTGCCCAAAGACGGGGCCTTCATTACCATTAGCAACCACCCCCTGGGCGCCCTTGACGGGGTGCTGCTGGTGGACCTGATGTTGGGGCAACGCCCGGACTACAAGATCATGGCCAACTTTTTGTTGGAACGCATGCTTCCCCTAAAGCCCTATATCCTTCCCGTAAATCCTTTTGAAGGGCACCGGGACGCCAAGAACAGCATTGCCGGTTTTAAAAGGGCCTTGGCCCATATACGCAGCGGGCAGCCCTTGGGCATCTTTCCGGCGGGAGAGGTCTCTACCCACCGGGACGGGAAATTCATCGTGGACAGGCCCTGGGAAGTGGCCGCCCTAAAGCTGATCCGCAAGGCGGGCGTACCGGTGGTGCCCATCTATTTCCACGCCAAGAACAGCGCCTTCTTTTATCGTGCGGCCGCAAAGGCAGATGTGCTCCGCACGGCACTCCTGCCCGCACAGGTGTACAGCCAGCACCGAAGGCCGATCAAGGTGCGCATTGGGCAGCCCATCTCCGTGGCGGTACAGAAGGAGCAGCCCAACCTTAGGGAATTCTCCGAACTGTTGCGCCGCAAGACCTACATTCTTTCCAACGCCTATGAAAAAGAACGGTTGATCGATCATTTCCCCAACCGTTTAAAATTGCCCAAGGCCCCCAAAAAAATTGCCACGCCCGTGAGGAAGGAAGTGATGCAGGGCGAAATAGAACGGCTAAGGCAAAAGGAACGCCGTCTGTTGCAGAGCAAGAACTACGAGGTGTTCCTGGCCAAGGAACCGGACATGCCCTTCCTGTTAAAGGAAATTGGCCGGCAGCGGGAAGTTACCTTCAGGGCCATTGGCGAGGGCACTAACAAGAGCATAGACCTGGATGTCTTTGATGCCTACTACCACCATCTTTTTCTGTGGGACAACGAGGACAGCTGCATTGTGGGGGCCTACCGCATGGGCATGGGCGCGGAGATCTACCCCAAGTACGGCATAGACGGCTTTTATGTGCAGGACCTTTTTAGGGTGGAACACGAACTGCACGACATGATGGCACAATCCATTGAAATGGGCCGGGCCTACATTGTCAAGGACTACCAACAAAAACCCATGCCCCTCTTTCTGCTCTGGAAGGGCATTGTGCACACCACTCTGCGCTTTCCCGAACACAAATACCTTATTGGCGGGGTGAGCATCAGCAACCAGTTCAGCAATTTTTCCAAATCGCTCATGATCGAGTTCATGAAATCCAACTACTGGGACCCCTATGTGGCCCAGTACATACGGCCAAAAAAAGAGTTCAAGGTAAAGTTGAAGGATGCGGACAAGGAATTTGTGTTCGATGAGACCAAGGCCGACCTCAATAAATTCGACCGCCTCATTGAAGAGGTGGAGCCTGGCAGCCTAAGGTTACCGGTCTTGATCAAAAAATACATAAAACAGAACGCCAAGGTAGTGGCCTTCAATGTGGACCCGCTCTTTAACAACGCCGTGGACGGCCTTATGTACATTAAGATAGCTGACCTGCCCGAGAGCACGGTAAAGCCGGTCATGGAAGAGTTTCAGGCAGAACTGGAACAAAAAATGGCCGAGGGCGAAATGACCACCGAACGGAACAACGCCTCCTAGTCCGAAAAAAAATGGCAAAGGGTGGCCCCCATGGCCAAAGCAGTCTTGGCTCCTCCGAGAACACCGCACAACGGTTCCTTATCCAAAAAAAACAGGGGCCAAGGCCCCTCTATCCCAAATCTTTGAATTGGGTTTTTAATTTTTACCCCGAAAAATGGCCCGTAATGGGCTGCACACCTTAAGGTGGAATATTACTGAACGAGGAAAATTCGCCTTAAAACCAAGGTTTCTGACCCACTTGATAGGTATTGTAGAACTCCTCATCGGACTTGGTAAGGTAAATAATGCCCTCTACCAGACCAACAATGGCCGTGGCCGTTACAATGAAGCCCCCTATCACAAAACACATGGTCGCGTAGCCAATTATGGACGCCCCCAAAAGGATGAAGCCTTCCTTTTGATATCCAAGAATAAACTTGTGTACTCCGGCCCATCCCAAGAGAATGGCCAAGATACCGGCCAAGACTTTTTTGTTTTCACCTCCGGCACTGCCAAAAGCCTCTTTAGCTCCTTGTGTAAATTCATTCGCCGTTTTTTTTGCTTCTTCCCCAAATTCCCCGACTTTCTTTTTAGCCCCCTCTCCAGCATCGTTCGTGTTATTCGTATTCTCTTCTGACATACTTTTGATATTTATTGGTTTGTTCACCTTAAAAGTAGTAAAAAAAAGAACGCTGAAAACCGTCCTTTTCCATGGCAGGTCCCTTTGCCCTTATGGGGAGAAGAACTCTTCCTTGATCTTGTTCACCACCGTTTGGGCCAAGTTTACCTTGCTCTCCACGCTCCAGCCCGCCACATGGGGAGACAACAGCACATTCTCCATCTTGAGCAGCTCCTGAAATGCCGCCGGCATTTGGGCCGTGCCCTGGCCGTCTTGGAACATGTCCTGGAAAGAGGCCTTCTCGTACTCCAACACATCCAGGCCCGCGCCCAACACCTTGCCCGTCTTAAGGCACTGCACCAGATCGGCCGTGTTTACGCAACTGCCACGGGCGGTGTTGAGCAACCAGATGGGGTGGTGGAATTTTTCAATGAAAGCGGCATTGACCATGCCCTTGGTCTCCTCGGTCTGGGGCACGTGCAAACTGAGCACCTCTGTCTTCTGGTGCAGTTCCATGATGCCCACTTGGCGGGCATTGGCGTCTTCCACCCCGCCCTGTATGTCATAACAGATCACGGAAACGTCAAAGCCCCTGAGCTTTTCCGCAAAGGCCTTGCCCATATTGCCGTAGCCAATGATGCCCACGGTCTTGCCCCGCAGCTCCGTACCGCGGTTGCCCTCGCGGTCCCAGATGCCATTGCGCACCTCACGGTCTGCCTTGTTCAGTTTGTTGAAAAGGGACAGCAGCATCCCCAGGGCATGCTCTCCCACCGCATTTCTATTTCCCTCCGGGGCAGGGGCCAGGAAAATGTCCTGCTGCCGGGCAAAGCGCACATCTATGTTCTCCATACCGGCACCCAAACGGGCAATGAACTTAAGGTTGGTGGCCTTTTCCAGAAACGCTTGGTCCAGCGGAAACCGACTGCGGATCACAATGCCGTCATAGGCCGCCACACGCTTTTCCACGTCCTCTTTGGGGCTGGTATAGTCCTCATGGTTCTCGATCCCCAGGGCGTTTAACTGTTCCATGAGCAGGGGGTGGTTTTCGTCCAAGTGCAATACTTTCATGGGCTATATTTTTGGATAATGGGTTCTTGTTCTGGCATCCCGTACCTTCCCGGTGTGGGCAATGGTGCTTTTCTCGAACAAGAGCAGGTGCACCTCCTGGTTGTTCTTGGTCATGGGGCAGTGCTCCGTTCCCTTGGGCACCACGATGAGCTCCCCTTCCCGCACCACTTCGGTGCGGTCCCGGAACTGCATGTACAGCGTGCCCTTGATCACCTGGAACAGCTCGTCTTCCCGTTCATGGGCATGCCAGACAAAGGGGCCCCTGACCTTGGCCAAGAGCACCTGCATGTCATTCACGGTGGTGATCTGTTGGGGATGCCATTCCGCGGAAAAGGAGGCGTATTTTTCTTTTAGGTTGATGGGGGTCATCTTCATATCTTTTTTCTTTTGCATTAGGGATAGGAGCAAACTACCGTGTAGTGCGGATAGCCCGGCCGCACCCTTTTTGGTGCGGAATGCCCTAAATGCCCAAAATGAGCTTTGCGATCACAAAGTAGATCAATATACCGAAAATATCGTTGCTGGTGGTAATGAACGGCCCGGTGGCAATGGCGGGATCTATGCCCCTCTTGTGGAGGAAAAGGGGAATGAAGGTGCCCACGAAGCCCGCGACCACGATCACGGCGATGAGGGAGACGGAAATGGCCAGGGCGGTGTTGAAATCTCCCTTCCAGGTCCAGGTGAAGAACAAGAGCAAGACGGCCAGGATCACCCCGTTGAGGAGGGCCAGGAGCATTTCCTTGATCAGGCGGCTGCCCATACTGCCCTTGATATCGTCATTGGCAAGGCCCTGGACAATGATGGCACTGGACTGCACGCCCACGTTGCCGGCCATGGCCGCAATGAGGGGCGTAAAGAGAAAGAGCACGGTATAGGTGCTGAACATTTCCTCAAAACCGCCCATGATCACGGCGGCGGCGGCGCCCCCAAAAAGGCCCAGGATGAGCCATGGCAGGCGGGCACGGGTAAGGTCCCAGATGCTGTCATCCGCTTCCACGTCCTGGGAGATACCGGCGGCCATCTGGTAGTCCCGCTCGGCCTCCTCACGGATCACGTCCACGATATCGTCTATGGTAATGCGGCCCACCAGGCGCCCGATCTCATCTATGACGGGTATGGCCTCCAGATCGTACTTGCTCATGATCCGGGCCACCTCTTCCGGCTTTTCGTTCACGTTCACATAGTCCACCTTGGGAATGTAGATCTCCCGGATGTGGGTCTCGGTGCTCACGGTGAGCAGGTCCTTGAGGGAAAGCCGGCCCTTGAGCTTTTCTTCCTTGTCCACCACGTAAATGGAGTGCACGCGGGTAACGTTCTCTGCCTGGGCGCGCATTTCCTTGACGCAGCGGGTCACCGTCCAATTCTCGTTCACCTTTACCAGTTCCTTGGCCATGAGGCCCCCGGCGGAATTCTCATCGTAGCGCAGTAGGTCCACGATGTCCTTGGCGTGCTCTTTGTCCTCTATCTCGGAAATGACCTCCTGTACCAGCTCCTTGGGAAGTTCGCCCACTATGTCCGCGGCATCGTCCGTATCCAACTCGTCCAGTTCCTCGGCAATTTCCTTGGAGGACAGGTTGCCCAAAATGGCCTCGCGCACATCTTCGTCCAGCTCGGTGAGCACCTCGGAGGTCTTGTTGCTCTCCAGCAACTTTATGAGGTAGGTGGCCTCTTCCTCATTGAGCTCGTTGATGATCTCCGCCACATCTGCGTAGTGCACGTCTCCCAACAGCTCGGTCAAGGCGCTGTCTGCCCCGGAGCCGATCAGCTCCTGGATCTGGGTGAGCAGTTCATCTGTGAGTTTAAAGGGTGTCATGGGCAATTTTCCTGGTCAGTGCAATAAAACCGGGCACGGAGACTTGTTCCGGGCGCAGGTCAAAGATAGGGTCTTCTTTCAAAACATCGGAGAGTCCCAGCGATTTTAAGCTGTTGCGCAAGGTCTTGCGCCTTTGGTTAAAGGCGGTCTTGACCACGGTGAAGAACAGCTTGTTGTCCACATCCAAAAGCGGGCGTTCCTTCCTTATGAGGCAGAGCACGCCAGACTGCACCTTGGGCGGGGGATCAAAGACCTGGGGGTGCACGGTAAAGAGGTACTCCGCATTGTAGTACGCCTGTACCAACACGGAGAGGATGCCGTAGGTCTTGCTGCCGTGCCCGGCACAGATGCGCTGGGCCACCTCTTTTTGAAACATGCCCGAAAACTGCGGAATGCGATGGCGGTGCTCCAACATCTTGAAAACGATCTGGGTGGAAATGTTGTACGGGAAGTTGCCGGTAATGGCAAAAGGGGCGCCCCCGAACAAAGCTTCCAGGTCATGCTCCAGAAAATCGGCCTCGAGCACCGTAAGGGTCCCCTTGCCCTGCAGTACCTTGGGGTGCTCCATGGGGAAACCCTGCCTTAGGTAGGCAACGGATTCCGCATCCACGTCCATGGCCACCAGATCCACCTCCCGCAGGAGGAGGTACTTGGTGAGCACCCCGGCACCCGGGCCTATTTCCAGCACCTTGTGCACTTGGCCCAGGGGCAAGGTCTGGGCAATCTTTTGGGCTATGGCCTCATCCCTTAGGAAATGCTGCCCCAAGTGCTTTTTGGCCTTTACGGGCCCGCGCTCCTTTTTTCCCTTTTTAAAATGGGTGTTGCCCGGTGGTCTTCTTTTGCCCATATAGCTTATGCGATCAATTGTTTTTGGCCATGTACGCCCAGGCCCAGACGCCAGAGGCCAAGGTTACCGAAATACGCTCATAGGCGCCGCCCTCATAACGATCGGCACGTTCCAGTTCCTTTGTGGTAAGCTGGTAGCGATGTCCCACCACCCCTTGGTCATGGGGCGGGGCGGGAACAATGTTGGGGTAGGTTCCAGATACTTTTGTGCCGGCCAGCACGTACCCCACAAGATGGTCTGGCTCCCCGGAAAGCAGGCGGGAAAACAGCTGGCGCTGCACCTCCCGCTCCTGTAGGGTGCCGTAGGCGAAGAGCTGGTGCACCTCCTCCGGCGGTGGGGCCAACTGTTCGTGCACCACCTCCAGCTCCGTACGGAAGGCCACGAATTTGCCGGCAAAAAGTCGTTGGGCATCTTCACGCAACCGCGGTGCATCTTCCTCATAATAGCGTTGCAACAGGGTCCGGTTGGCCAGGGCGAACTGCACACTGTAGGTAACCCCGCCCATTTCTTCGGCCACCAGTACCCGGGTCATCTTGGCCCACAGGAACTTGCCCGTGGCCAGCACCTGGGGAATGTGGGTGTCCTTCATCCACTGCACCCACTGTGCTTGGACCGTTTCCTCAATGTTGGTGGTAACGTTGTAGATCAACATGTTGCATAGGGTTAAAAAATGGCGCTCCCGGCGCTTGGTGCGGCACCGTTCATTTGGCCTTGCCACGTGCGGCCGCCCAAAAGTAAGCGAAGCGGAACGTTATGAAAAATGGTTTGCCCAAAAATGCGAACATTTGCAGACAGGGCGTCACGGAATTGGGCACCGCGAAGGCCCCCATCCATTGGGAACGTGGCGTTGCCCCCTAGTGTTAAGCTAAGCCAAATTCGTCGCATGATGCCATGCTTCTTTTGCGGCATATTGTCGTTAAAAAATAATGCCGCAACTACTGCCATGCCTTGCCTTCGCAGCAAATCGCCCATAGCACTTGCCATGTCGTGCCCAAATCTGCCACAAGATCCACTCCCGCACCTGCGGGAGCCCCATACGCCAATACAGCTTTAACCCAACACTAGTTGATGGCATCTCCCCGCAGCTTTCTAAACTGCTTCCGTGCCTGGGGAAAATAATAACTGTCCTGATAGTTGTAGATGATCTTCTCGTACTGTGCCTTGGCCTTTTCCGGTTGGTCCAGTACCTTCCGGTAAAGTTCGCCCAGGGCAAAAAAGGCGTCATCTGCCAGGATGCCGTCCCCAAAGAACTCGGTGATCTTGCGGTAGTTCAGTTCGGCCTCGGCATATTTCCCTTGGGCCTCCAGAAGCTGGGCCTGCTTTAACAGGGCCTCATCCTCTATTTTCTCCCCTTTGTGCTGCTGCAGGATGTCCTCGAGGGCGGCTATGGCCTCGCGGTCTTTTTTCTGATAGGCCAAAAAATCGGCCCGGGCATACTTTTTCAGGGCGGTCTGGGTGCTGTCTTCCAAGGAATTGTCCGATATGAGCAAACTGAGCTGCATGGCATCATTGGCAATGAGCTGGGAGGTGGATCCCCGCAACACCTTCAATTGGGTCAGGGCCCACTTAAAATCGCCCTTGTAAAAGCTGGTCTCTGCCACTTTATAACGGGCATTCTGCCCCAGCACATCGTTCTTTAGGCGCTGCTGTACCTGTGAAAAATAAATGAGTGCCTCGTTGAACTTTTTGTCATAGACCAAGATATCTCCCAGCGCCAACTTTATAAAGGCCATGCCCCGCGGATTCAGGGGCAGGTCCAAACTGTTCTTTAACAATTGTGCGGCGGGCTTTGGCTGGTCTTTTCTAAAGGCGAGGAAATTGGCATAGGCCACCTGCAGTTGTAGGGTGCCCACCCCATAACCATAGCGCTCCACCAGTTGCCCATAGCGCTCCCCTATGGCCTGCAGCTCTTTTGGGCCGGCATCCAAGAGGGCAATGTCCTGTAGGTTCAGTTGGGCCTCCAGCCGGGTGCCGTTATCCACGGCATTTTCCTCCACATATTCAAAAATGGCCTTGGCCATCTCCGTGTCACCGGTCTCCAGGGCCGTTTCGGCCAGGTTTTCCAAGCGCTGTATGGTGGCGCCGTCCGTCCTTTTAAAAATGGCCTTTTCCTGTCTAAAGGCACTGCCGTACTGCTGTTGTTGCACAAAGAGCCAGCTGAGCAGTTCGTTCCAGACCAGGTCAGGGGTGCCCTGGGCCTTTTCCAACAGCACCTGTTTCAGGGCCAGGTTGTTGGGGTCTTCCGCATTTTCCGAAATAAATTCGCTGATGCTCCTGAGCACATTGCTCCTGGAGGTCTTTCCGTTGCTTATGAGGTCCAGGTAGGCGCGGTACATTTTCTCCACGTTCCCCTGCTCCCCATAGATGCGCGCCAGTTGAACGTTGTAGTCCAAGGCGGGATTCAGTTCCATGGACCTCTTGTAGGCCGCTATGGCCCAATCCAACAGACCGTATTTCTGAAATTGATAGCCCAGGGCATAGCCAAAATTGGGGTTCTCGTCAATGCCTTCCAGGGCCCGATCGTAAAGGGCATTGGCCTCTTCGGGAAAATCCTGCAGGGCGCGGTTGTAGCCTTTTTCTATGTAGAGGTTGGGGTGGGGCCTGGGCAGTTGCAACAGCTTGTCCAAAAACGCATCGGCATCGGCATAGCGCTGCAGTTGCTGATAACACTGTACCAGCCCCTGCACATAGTCTGGCCGTCTGGGGTTCTTGGTGGCCAGTTTTTCGTAAAATACCACGGCCCGCTCAAAATCGCCCTCGGCAAAATACTGCTTGGCCAAAAAGTCTTCCTGCCCCTGTGACAGGGCAAGGCCGGCGACAAATGTAACAATGAAAATAAAAAAACGCATACCCAAAGATACGCAGAATGGCCTTGGCGCCTGTTAAAGAAATGGGAAGATGTGGTGGTAGGATGTCATGCGCCACCTGTGATGCCCAGTTTGGACCACCATTAAAGAAAGCATCCATCACCTGAGCCCCAAGACCTGTTTTCTGTTCTTCAGGGCGACAGCTGCGCCAACAGCGCGTTGGTGTGCCGCGCCAGGCGTTCCTGTGCGGCGGCAATCTCCTGCCGAAGCGCCGTGGAAGGCCTGCGTTCCATATCCCGGACCGAGGCAAAGGCCTTGGCGTACCAATCTTGCCAAGCCCTTAAAATAACGGCTTCCCCCTTGGGGTTTTCCCCTGATGCCATAGCCTTAAGGCTCAATTGAAGCTCCGCTTCCAGGCGCTCCTTGGCCGTGGCCTCCAGTTGGGGCAGCAAGGCCATTGCGGTAGCGGCATCCGAGTTTACCAAGCGGAGTGCGCTGGCCAGGGCCGCCGTGCCCACATTGGCCAGGGTCTCTTGGGACACCTTGTCCATGGTGTCATTGTCCGTATGGTAAAACTGGTCCGTAAAGTGCCACAGCAGCACCCCGGGGATGTCTGCATCCAAAAAGGGCGTATGGTCGCTGCCGCCCTCAAAGGGGTTGGTGTTCACCTCCCAATGGGCGTGGTTTCCCTGTTCCTTGAAGATGTACGTTAAAAAATCGTTGAGATAGTGGGGCTTCATCTCCTGCAGGGAAAGCGTCCTGCCGCCCCATTCGGTGTGCTTGTCTTCGCCGCGCGTCCAAATGGCGCTGGGATCGGGCATTTTTTCCAGTAAAAAGGAACCCCAGGTAAGGGCCGTGTTCTGCCCCACCATATCCAGGCTCACGCCCCATTTAATGCCCTTGGCCCGCTCCGGATCCTCTTGTATGTACCGCCGCGTGGAGATGATCTCATCTCCCCAGAGAAAGGTGAGGGTGCGGGCCAGGTCCACCTTTTTTTCCCGCAGCAGGCGGGCAGCGAGCGCGGCCATCTCCAACTGCGCCCCCACACCGGAAGCGTTGTCGTTGGCACCGGGCTCTTGCACGTGGGCACTGAGGACCAAGCGTTCGTTGGGCAAACGGCTTCCCTTTATATGGGCCACCACGGTCAATTCTTCGGAATCATAGCGTTTGGTGGCGATGTTTACCTTGGCCCTAACGCTCCCTTGTTCAAGGGCAGCCTCCAAACGCCCCTTGGCGGCATGGGAAAGGGCCAGGGCCCAGAACTCCCCCATACCCTTGGGCGGCAATCTGCGAAACTGTATGGAGGTGTTGTTCTTCTCCGGTTGCAGGTAACTGGGATTGTCATAGGTCATGGCACCAAGGGCCCCCGCACGCAGCAACTGGTTTAGATGGGGCCTTAAGCGCCCGTTGATGTAAACAATTTTTCCGGCCACCCCTTGTTGGGACACCTCTTTGGTAGTATCCAGGCGCACGATCTCCGCTTCCACGCCCATTTCCGGGGTGCCCGGGGAATGCAGGTAGATCATGTTCCAATTGCTTTCAAAGTCCAACAGTGCTTGCGATTGCCCCACGATCCGTACGTTGGCGGACACCGGTTCCCAAGTGGGATGTTCCATGGGCCTCCGCGCTACCACATAGGTGAGCCTATCTGCCGCCGTGGCACTTTCTTGGGGCACATATCCGGCCCGCTCCAACTGCTCTACAATATGGAAAATGGTCTTGTTGAAACCCGTATTGCCGGCCACCCGCCAGAACTGGGCCGCATAGGCCGTGGTTTTATGGGCCAGATCTCCCGTAAATCCCTCCCGTACCAAATCCAGATAGTCGCCCGAAGAGGCTTGGGCCATCGGTTGTTGGCTCGTGCCCCAGGTGGAGTTGACAAGCAAAAGGCCCAAAAAGACCCCTTTAAGCACTCTGGGCCATATACCGGGATATTCAAGCATCTCAATCTTTGTTTTAAATTTGTGAGGTCGATTTTTTATCGTTTTGGCCTTGGCCCATGGGAACTAATCTTCCCATTTCCAATCGCCCCCGATCACCAATTTTTCCTTCAAGCCCTTATCGATCATAAACTGTTTCGTGGCCCCACTGTCCATGGTGATGGCCGGTAGGCTGTCTGCGTTGGCCAAGCCATGGAGCATCATGGTGCCAAAGCGGGCCGTGTTAAGCAAATGGTCTTGGTTCACCAGGTGAAAATCGTCACAGTCGCTATGGTAGCAACCGTAAATGGCAGGGTCCAGATTGCTCTGCACGGAGAGGATCGGTATGCCTTCCAGTAAAAAGGGCTGATGGTCACTGTGCAGGCCAACCCGTTGGGAGAAACCGTTTTCATAAGCCGGGTCCCGCTGTTGTATGGCCGCTCCCAGTTCTTTGAAAAAGGGGGCGTGCACCCCCGATCCGGCCACGTTCATTCCCTTGGGGTTTCCGGCCATGTCCAAGTTCATCATGAACTTTACCTGCCCCAGGGTGTTCTGTTCCTTGGCCTGTTGCACCAAGTGCCTGGAGCCCAAAAGGCCCTGTTCCTCGCCCATGAACATAATGAATTTTACGGTTCTCTTGGGGCGCAGGCCGTTGGCCTTGAAGGCCCGGGCAATATCCAAAATGGCAAAGGCCCCGATACCGTTGTCTATGGCCCCCGTGGCCAGGTCCCAGGAATCCAGATGCCCGCCGATCACCACATGCTCTTGGGGAAGGGCACTACCGGGCAACGTGGCCACGACATTACGTGCCTTGATGACCTCGCTCTTGTTGGTCATCTGGATATGGGCGGTGACCTTTTCGCGCTCCAGGCGCTCCTTCAATGCCATTCCGTCTTCCAGTCCCACGCAGACCGCGGGAATGGGAATGAGGGCCCCGGTGACCGAGGCCGTGCCCGTGAGCAACACGCCCTTGGGCACTTGGTTGATGATGATGATGCCCTTGGCCCCGTATTGTATGGCCAAGGCCGTTTTTTCACTGCGGTGCAGGTTGCTGAGACCGGCCGGGCTGCCCTTTAGAATGTTTATGTACACCAGGGCGATCTTGTCCTTAACGGCATCCGGACGGGCGGCATAGTCCGCTTCCAGGCCGTTGCCCATATCCACCACCCCTGCGGTCACATTGGCCTTTACGGGGCTGTGCCCCAACGCCACCACCGGAACGGGACTGCCGTCCAAGGTCATGGAAACGCTGTCCCGCGCCCATGCCTCCACCTCAAAGGTCTGGTACTGCACATCTTCAAACCCGTAGGACTTGAACTTGTTGTAGGTGTACTCCTCTGCCCGGGCACCGTTCTCGGTTCCGGTGAGCCTATGCCCAATGGTATTGATGGCTTCCTCCAAATTGGCGTAGGCTTCGGAGTTTTCCTTTATTTCTGCGTCCACCCTGGCAAACAATTGGTCCTGGGTCTCTTGCCTGGGGGCTTCGGAACAGGCACCGGCCCAAAAGGCCATGGCCCCTAACAAAAGGTACTTTCTCATCATTTTAAATGGAATAAATTCCTGGCTAAGATACCCCCATTTTTGAAATTGCCGGCAGCGGATGCCCCCGTATAAATCCTGCTTGCTTTCCAAAAAAAGATCCTCTGCCCGTGCCCGCCGCCAAGGCACCTTCCACGGATTGTGGGATTATTTGTATCTTTTCCCCAGGGATGCCCATTGGGCACAGCAGTCACGGCCACCGCCAAAGAGATCGGGTGGCCGGGCAAAAGACACTCTAAAAAAAGTAGGTTTTGGAAACGCGAACATGTTTGGAATGCAACGCCCCCCTCATGGGCAGGGTAGATAAAAAATTCTGCAATGACCAGTGCCGCAATACCTACAACAACAAACTGAACAAGGAAAGCAACAACCTGATCCGTAGCGTGAACAACCAATTGAGAAAGAACTACCGCATCTTGGAGAGCTTTGCCCTGACCGATGGAAAGACCAAGACCACCAAGGCACATTTACTGCGCAAGGGGTTCCATTTTGACCTCATCACCAAATTGTACACCACCAAGAAGGGCACAGTGTACTACTTTGTCTATGATCTGGGCTACTTGCCGCTGGACAATGACTTTTACATGATCGTGAAACGGGATTGATCGCCTCTGCCACCTCCCTGCCTATTTCCAGTTGTGCCCGCTGAGCTTCAGGGCGGCAATGACAATGTCCTTTCTACTGATCTGGCCCACCAAAATGTCGTTTTTCATCACCGGGAGCCGGCGCCTGTGGTGGGTGTCGAAAATACCGATCAAAAAAAACAGGGGAACGGCAACTGTTTCGCTAACGGGCGTATTATTTTTTAGAGGTCAGCATATCGTTACTCATTTTAAATCGAGTTGATGGCCAGAATGTCAGGCCGGGCGCCCGCCTGGATGGTGGTCGAGGCAGGCAGTCGAAGCCTCCTTTGGCTGGCGAAAAGTTCTCGACTGCCTGCCCGTCCGGTAGGCGGGCGCTCGAACTGACAACAACAAAAATTTTTATTTATATGATAACCAAATGATTATCTTGTTAAGTTAATACATATTTATCTGCTGACCTTTATTATCTTTTTACATTTTGGCCACTTACCGTGGCAAAAGGATAATTGTATGATTGTAAAGCGGGGAAGCCCACCATATAATCCCTTGGGCATCGCGTTTTGATGACGTAATTCAAAAAGCGGCCGAGTGGGGATTTCACATGAACGACAAATTAAATGGAATTCCTCTTCCTAAACTATTTCAAGGTATCGGTGGAAGTCATGCTTACCATCCAAACTACAACGATTATGTTTTGGAAAGACTTAATGAATGGAAAAAAAGTAACCCTAATTTTACAGGCGCTGGATTCAAGTCATAAACGCAACAATGCCCTGATTTTCTATTGCTGCGGCAAAAACCTCGTTGGGCGTTCTGTACCCGAACCTTTTTCTGGGCCTGTTGTTTAAAATGTTCTCCGCCTTT
>NZ_JBLFEO010000033.1:0-46308 GCF_047345505.1 Maribacter aquimarinus
TCGTTTTTGCTATTACAATTTACCACTTTTAAAACAGTTTTCCTATTTTAGAACCTCCCGGAACATCAATAAAACCAAGGCTTTCATAAACTATCCATCTTTTTTTCGGGGGATGGTTAGTTATTTCTTTAGCTCTCCCTATAATGACGAACTGGTGAACGATGTAAGCGTGTTCACCAACGTGGCCACCTCCCAGGTGCCCTTTGAATTCTCTTTTCAAGTTACGGATTAACGGTATGATTAAACGTTCCTTTTTGGTCTTAGCCCTTGTGCAGACCCTTGTTCAATGTAAAATGTCCCCGGCTCCGGCGAAACCCACGGGGCTGGTAACGGAAAAGGCCATGGTGGTGGCGGCCCGCAGCGAGGCGGCCGCCATTGGCGCGGCCATTATGAAACAGGGGGGCAATGCCTTTGATGCCATGGTGGCCACCGAAATGGCCCTGGTGGTGGCCTTCCCCTTTGCCGGAAACCTGGGTGGCGGCGGTTTTATGGTGTACCGAAAGGCGAATGGCGATGTGGGCGGCCTGGATTACCGGGAAAAAGCGCCCTTGGCCGCACACCGGGACATGTATCTGGATTCCCTGGGCAACGTAATTCCAGGGAAAAGCACCTTGGGGGCAACGGCCGTTGGGGTGCCCGGAACGGTGGCGGGCATCATTGAGGTGCATGAGAAATTTGGCTCCCTGCCGTTGGAAACCATTATGGCGCCGGTCATTGCCCTGGCCGAAACGGGCGTGGTGGTCACCGCCAAACAAGCGAGGAGCTTGGCTGCCCAAAGGGAAACCTTTATCAAGGTAAACGGCGACAGCACCAAATTCGCCGCCGCCTTCAAAGAGGGGGACACCATTAAGTACCCCAATCTGGCCCAAACCCTTAGGCGCATAGCCAAGGAAGGCAGGGACGGTTTTTACAAGGGCGAGACCGCACGGACCCTGGCCAACTTTATCCAGGAAAAGGGCGGCTATGTGACCCTTGAGGACTTGGAGCGCTACCAAGCGGTCTGGCGGCAACCGATCATCTTTACCTACAGGGACCTGCGCATTGTTTCCATGAGTCCGCCCAGCAGCGGTGGGGTCACCATGAACCAGATCTTTAAAATGATGGAGCCCCACCCCGTCTCCGAATTTGGCCACAACAGCCCAAAGACCATACAGCTCTTTACGGAGGCCAGCCGAAGGGCCTATGCCGACCGCAATTATTACCTGGGCGACCCAGATTTTGTGGATATTCCGTTGGATGTGCTGCTCAGCCGGGATTACCTGCAGGCAAGAATGGAGGATTTTAGCTTTGACCGGGCCACGCCATCCGAAGAGGTGTCCCACGGTGCCGTGGAGATTGTGGAATCCATGGAAACCACCCACTACTCCATTGTGGATGCCCAGGGAAACGCCGTATCGGCCACCACCACCTTGAACGGGGCCTATGGGTCCAAGCTTTTTTCCGATGAACTGGGTTTTTTCCTGAACAATGAAATGGACGATTTCAGTGCCAAGGCCGGGGTGCCCAACATGTTTGGGCTCATTGGGGCCGAGGCCAACAGCATTGCTCCGGAAAAGCGCATGCTCAGCAGCATGACGCCCACCATAGTGGAACGCGATGGCCATCTTTGGCTGGTGGTGGGCACGCCCGGGGGATCTACCATTATCACCGCCGTGGCCCAGACCATTCTCAATGCCCGTGAGTTCAACATGAGCATGCAAGAGGCCGTGGACGCGCCCCGCTTTCACCACCAATGGCTACCGGACCAGGTCATTTTTGAGCCCCAGGGCTTTTCCGGGGAGCTAAAGGACCAAGTGCGGGCCAAGGGCTATATCATCAATGAGGACCGTACCCCGATCATGGGCAAGGTAGATGCCATTAGGGTGCTGCCCGATGGGAGGCTGGAAGGTGGGGCAGACAGGCGCGGGGACGATGCCGCCGTGGGGTTTTAACCATCCTTGGCACTTCTGGGACCACGCCCCGGCAACTCGGGTGCCCGGCTCGTGGCGGAACCCTGGGGACAAGCCCAAGGGAACGGGGCACATATTCCGCTTTTAAAGCGCTTTGGGTAAGGGTCTGATGCTTATTTTTGCTGTTTAAACCATACCATTATGCTACGGAAAATCATTAAAGGCTTTGGCATCCTCCTGGGCTTGCTCATCATCGGTTTTGTGGTCCTGTATGCCGTTTACAACGAAAAACTGCCCGAGGGCCGCTTGGGCCCGGATGCCGATGCGCTCGCCCAAAAAATGCTCAACTCCCTGAACCACCAAAAATTTAAGGACACCCGCTACCTGGAATGGTCCTTTCAAGGAGGGGCGCACCACTACAAATGGGACAAGGAAAAACGCACCGTGGAGGTGTCCTGGGACGATTACCTGGTGGAACTGGATTTGATTTCCACCGCTTCGAGTGTGGCCAAAAAAGGAGGCGAACGGATGATGGATATGGAGAGCAAGCCCATCATTGAACAGGCCGTGGCCTATTTTAACAATGATTCCTTTTGGCTGGTGGCCCCTTACAAAGTGTTTGACGATGGGGTACAACGCAGTGTTGTTCCCCTGCCCGATGGTACGGACGGACTCCTGGTGACCTATACCAAGGGCGGCACTACCCCGGGCGATTCCTACCTTTGGATGCTGCAGCCCAACGGATTCCCCAAGAGCTTTAAAATGTGGGTGGACATCATCCCCATTGGTGGTATCGAGGCCACCTGGGACGATTGGGCCGTGATGGAGAGCGGGGCCTTTTTGCCTAAGACCCACCAACTGGGGCCCGTGACCCTGTCCATGGGAGATGTAAGGGGGTACAACGAATAGCGCGGAGCCCGCTGCCCAAACCGCCAACAGGCCCCACCATCGCCGCTTCCCCTGAAACAAAAAGTCGCCTATTATGGAAATAAAATTGTTGACCCCCGAAGCCATTACCCCAGAACTGCAGTCCCAGTTGCAACGACTGTACCTGCAGCTCAATGCCGAATTGAGACAACTGACCTTGGAAGAGGTCATGGAACCATCCAATGCCATTGACGTGGCCATCTGTTTGCACCAGGGCCAACTCGTGGGCCTTGCCATGATGGCCCGTTACAAGGTCGTTTCCGGACATAAGGGCATGATCGAGGATGTGGTGGTCTCCCAAGACCAACGGGGCCAGGGCATTGGAAAGAAACTGATGCTACTGCTCTTGGAGCGCGCACGGGAATGTAAGCTCAATGACGTGCTGTTGTTCAGTGGCCACCATAGGACCGCGGCCATTTCGCTCTACAAGAGCTTGGGGTTTGCCCTGAAGAACAGTGGACTGTACATTAAGAAACTGGATTGACTATACCTTTTTAACGTGCTGCAGTTGGTTCTTGAGCTCTTCCATGGAGGCCTGCAACTGTCGCAACAGACCGGAATCCGTGGTGGCATCCACATTAAAGGTGATCTTGCTGCCCACTTCCCAAATTTCCTGTATTTGAAAGGGTTTTATGTTGTACGGCGGGTAGGTTTCGTTCAAGGAGACCAGGGTAATGTTGTTGGAGTTGGGCCGTTTCTCAATTTTCTTCACCATGACCGAGTCCTGTAGCACCACCACGTACATTTTATTGGGACTCACGTGGTCTATATGTTCAATGGCCCTTGCCAATACCCATTCCCCCGGGTGCAGATTGGGCAGCATGCTGTCTCCCTCCACCTGGAAACCGCGGTAGGTGGCGTTTCTGAATTCGGGTATGGGCAAATCAAAGGCCGGTAACTGGCGGTACCAACTGGTGTCCGAAATGTTCTGTGGGTAGCCGGCCGCGGCCTTGGCGTTCACCAGCACCATATTTTCATTGTCGGAAGCGTCCACGGTGACCACCTTGGGAATGACACTGGTATGGGAGGTTTCCAAATATTTCTGCTCACTCTCGCCAAACAGCCAGAGCGGATTTACCTTGAACTGCTTCAAAAGCTCGGTAATGACCTTGCCCGATAACTTGGTGCGCCCACGCTCAATGTCTGCCGTGGTATTGGATACGCCCAAAAGGGCGGCAAATTCCGCCTGGGTATGCCCCAATTCCCTCCGTATCTCCAAAAACCGTTTTAACGTAACTTCATTTTCCATGCCCTAAAGATACACATTATGGAGTATATCCAAAAAATAATTTGGATTATTTCCATAATTGGGAATATTTCCATATTTTTGGATTCCTTACGATACGGGAGTTATGGATTTTGATCGGATGAAACAAAAATTGGAAATTCTGGCAGACGCAGCCAAATATGATGTGTCCTGCTCCAGCAGTGGCAGCAGAAGGAACAATCATAACCACGGCTTGGGCAACAGCAAGGGCATGGGCATTTGCCATAGCTACACGGAAGATGGCCGGTGCATTTCCCTTTTAAAGATACTGCTCACCAACCACTGTATTTTTGATTGCGCCTATTGTGTTACCCGAAAGAGCAATGACATTCCCAGGGCCGCCTTTAAAATTCAGGAGGTGGTGGACCTGACCGTCCATTTCTACCGGAGGAACTACATTGAGGGGCTCTTTCTGAGTTCTGGCATTTTTAAAAGTCCGGACCATACCATGGAACGGCTTATTGCCGTGGTCAAGAAATTGCGAACGGAAGAACGTTTCAACGGATACATACACTTAAAATCCATTCCCGGGGCCAGCGATGCCCTTATGTACCAAGCCGGACGGTATGCCGATCGCCTGTCCGTGAACATAGAGATTCCCACCATTTCCGGGCTAAAGCTATTGGCCCCGGACAAAAAGCACGAAGATTTTTTAAGGCCCATGAGGAAGGTACGGAATGAAATTGTGCGTTACCGATCGGAAAAGAAGGTGTTGCGTCATGTGGCCCAATATGCCCCTGCCGGCCAAAGCACACAGATGATCGTGGGGGCCACGGGAGAAACGGACAAGGACATCATGTACACTGCCTCCCATTTTTATAAAAAATACCAGATGAAACGGGTTTATTATTCCGGATATGTGCCCGTGGCGGAAGATGACCGTTTGCCGGCGCTGGGTGCGCCCGTACCGGTATTGCGGGAAAACAGGCTGTACCAAACGGATTGGCTGTTGCGCTTCTATGGTTTTGAGGTAAACGAACTGCTCAACGAAGACCATCCCAACCTGGACATTACGGTAGATCCCAAATTGGGATGGGCGCTGCGCAACCTGCACCTGTTCCCCGTGGATGTGAACCGGGCCGGGAAGGGGCTGCTGGCCCGGGTACCGGGCATTGGAATGCGCAGCATGAACAAAATTGTAAAAGCCAGGAGGTTTCGCAAATTGAACTGGGACCACTTGCAGAAGATGGGTGTGGCCCTCAACAGGGCCAAATATTTCCTTTTGGCCAATTCCAAACAGTGGGAACGAAGGGACCTCCAGGCCGAACAGATCAAAGGAATGATTTTACAAAAGACCAATAGCAAGTTCGCCCCACTGTACGGAAGCCAATTATCCCTCTTTAACTAAAACAATGATCATGAACCGGATCCAAGCCCAGCAACCACATCCCTTTATGGAAAAAAGCAGAACCGCTTTTTTAAATGCGGGATATAGGGTCATAAGATGGAGGAGCAGGGTCAAAAAGTATGCAAAGATTCAAAAAGTAAGAATTCAAAGGTTTTATTTCTAAAAAACACTGTTATGGATATGATTCAATCTATGGAAGCCGCCAATACGTTATTTTCAGGGGAACATGGCACCAAGACGCTGGTGTACGATGGTAGCTTCAATGGCTTTTTAACCGCGGTCTTTGTGGGATATGAACAAAAATTGGTGCATGCAGACATTCAGGCGGGCCGCAATGTACAAAGGGGACTGTTCACGGAAACGGAGACCGTGTTCACCAATATAGAAATTGCCAAGCGGGTATGGAGCGGTATCCAAGCCAAAAGCAGCGAGGCCATTAAAAACATCTATTTTGCCTTCCTCAGCGAACAGACGGGAATGGAGCCCCTACTCTACCGATATATCAGAAAGGTGATGGGGAGCACAGCGGACCGCACCGCAGACCTGGGAGACGATGCTATTTTAAAAATTAGGCAATGGTCTCAAAAAGTGAGTCGGGAAAAGCATAGAATGGAAGCTTTTGTCCGATTTCAGCTCACCAAGGACAACATCTATTTTGCCCAAATTGAACCCGATTATGATGTGCTCCCGCTCCTATCAAAACATTTTCGCTCCCGCTTTGCGGATCAGGAATGGATCATTTATGATGCTGCACGGAACTATGGATTGTATTACAACCGCTCCAGTGTGGAAATCATTGGTTTGGACCTGCAAGAGGATTTTAGCAACCGCATCAAAAGAAATGGCACGCTGGCAGATGTGGAGCACGACTATCAAGAACTTTGGCGACAGTATTTTAAAAGCACCCACATCAAGGCCCGCATCAACAAAAAACTACATCAGCAGCACGTGCCCAAGCGCTATTGGAAGTATTTGAGCGAGAAAAAGGTGGGATGACCCACCTTCCTTTTGGTTGCAAGGGGCTTTTTATCCCACAAACAGAAACACACCGTTCCCTTGTCAGTGCCTCAACATGCCGGTGTGCCCTTGTCCTGGGAGGCCCGTTCCAGAAAGTGGAAGCTGCCCCAAGGCCCTATGGTGTAAAAAGTGCGCTCCTTGCCCACCGGCAACGGGTAGCCCAAAGCCGCAAAGGCCCGGCCAACAAGGTCGTCGCCGTGAAAAGTGCCCTTTTGCCCCAGGGTTTGTGGCCCAAAAGGAGGCAAACAGCATTCCAAGCGACCACTTTTACCCGTATTTCACGGAAATGGTTACTTTTGTCCAACTATAAAAAACACTGACCTTATGTTGAAAAAAATGACCACCCTTGCCCTGGTTTCCCTTATGTTTGTTTCTTGTTGGAAAGACAAAAGCCCGGAAGACCTCATTCGCCTAAAGGACAAGTTCAAAAGCACTGTTTCTTCATTTGAACGGAAAAAAGAGACCGCCAATAAAAACGTGAACAAAGGCCTGGAGACCTTGAACGCCCTCAAGGCGGCCTTGGAAGACACCAAGAACGAGGACAAGGAATTTGCCAAGGTCTATGGCGACTGGGAGAAAGTGGACCGACGGGTCAAGAACCTGAACAAGGAATACGAGGACTTGAAGGAACACGCGGCCAACCTCTTCAATGCCATGGAGACCCAAACCAACAGCCTCAGTGACGAGGCCAGTAAAAAAACCCTGAACAGCGCCATAGAAAAGGCCAGGACCAAGTACAACGCCACGCTGGCCAACACCTCCAAGGCCATAGAAAAGCTCAGGGTGTTGCACGGGGATGCGGTAGAGGTGGTAAAAGCCCTTGAAGTGGCCGCTGCCCTAAATTCCTTTGACAACATAAACGATCAAATGAAGAGCATTGAAGGCCGTGTGGACGGCATTATGCAAGAATTGAACGTGGCCGTGGTAGAGAGCAAGAAACTCTATGAACAAAAAATCACCGAACTGGGCGAAGACTGATGCCCACCTGATTCCATTGGGGCCGCCATACTGTTCATCACTTGTTTTTCTGCCCTGGGCAGGGAACATTAACGCAGCGCCATGCAAAACATACTGGTTACCGGGGCCACCGGCAATGTGGGACGGGAAGTTATTCGTTATCTCGAAAAATTGCCGGGCAACCATAGCATCACGGCCGGGGTACGGGACGTAGCAAAAGCCAAAAAACACTGGCCCCACAACAGGGCCTTGCAATATGCCGTGTTCAATTTTGAGGATGCCGCCACCTTTAAGGAAGCCCTGGCCAACGTGGATACCGTTTTTTTGCTCCGACCGCCCCACATAGCTTCGGTAAACAAAGTGTTTGGCCCCTTGCTAAGGGCCCTTTCGGAAAAACCCGGCACCGGGGTGGTGTTCCTGTCCGTGCAGGGTGCAGAGGAACACCGTTTTATTCCGCACCATAACATTGAGGCCTTGATCAGGGCCCGGGAAATTCCCTTTGTCTTTTTAAGGCCCGGTTATTTTATGCAGAACCTTACCACTACCCTACTTCCCGGCATCATCAAAACAAAGACCATTTCTTTACCGGCCGGAAAAGCAAAATTCAATTGGGTGGACGTGGCCAACATTGGCGAAGTGGCCGCTCACGTGCTGTGCCGGTTTCAAGAACACCAGGGAAGGGCGTACGATATTACGGTAAATGAGCTCCTGGATTTCCAATCGGTTACAGATGTCATGCGCCAAACGCTCCCCTACCAGGTACGGTACAGGAACGTGAACCCCCTAACATTTTTTTGGTTGAAAAAAAAGGAAGGGCTTCCCACCATGATGATCTTGGTTATGACCATGCTCCACCTGTTGCCCCGGTTTCAGAAGGTTCCCAGGATCAGCCGAAGCTACACGGACATCACCGGCAATACGCCCACCCTGCTCCAACAGTTCCTGGAACGGGAGCGGAAGACCTTCCTGCCCTAGTCCAGAATCTGCTACTTGGTGCTTCGCTCGCCCACAAAGTGATCGGACTTGCTCTTAAAAAGCACGTTGAAGGAGGTAAGACTGCCATAAATGCGGGTTATGTATTGCTGGAGGTCTATTTTCTCCTGGTCGTCCAAATGTTTGCTGCTGTTTATTTTTTGTTCCATGACCCGCAGGCGATCGCGCACCATTACAATTTTGTGAAAAAATGTGTCAATGGGCATTTCCTTGTTGGCGGTACCATCACCCGGTTCCAAAATCAGTTTTCCCCTGCGCCATTTGTCTGCCAGGGCCACCTTCTCGTGGGTATCGCTCCATTTTTCCAAAATTTTGGTCAACGAACTTTCCACATCAAAAAAACTAACACTGTCCACCTCGTTCTCCAATCGCTCCATGACTTGAAAATCATCGTCAATGGGGATGGTTTCCAGCCCCTTGTCCACAAAGGTGACCCAATAGTGTTTGGAAGAAAGGTTGGTTACCACCCCTTTTCCGTGTTCGCTGTGATCAATTCGCGATCCAATGCCCAATAGCTCCATAATATGTTGTTTGATTTTACAAGGCTAATTTAAGTAGGCCATTTTATGCCCGCAAGGGAAAAGGGAATTTCAGTTTGCTTTACAGGGCCTTTGGCATTAAAATACACCACGCCCTCATCTTTTCAATCCCTCGAAAGGACAGTTGATCGTTTAAAGGACATAAGGCTGGTCATTTGTGGTTGTTTACAACATGTGCTACTTTTAACGGGCAATCAGTAACAACGCCTGTATGATGTTTAAAAAGTATGTGCGCGCCGTGGGGATGCTTCTCTTCCTGGGCATTTTATCTTGTGGTGATGGAAAAAAAGGGAATACCGTGAAGCAGGCCGCGGATGTACAGCCCCCGAACTTGATCAAAACCCTGATCTTGGACGGGCAAAACAACCATTATGTATGGCCAAAGACCACGATGATGATGAAAGACTACCTGGAGCAGACCGGACTTTTCCAGGTGGAGGTAAGGCGGATGGATTCCATATGGCTGGGCATTAAGTACAAGGAGAAAAGGCCCGAGGGATATACCCAGTTCATAACGGATTACCCCGTGGGGCAGGGCAACCAGGCCATCTCCCATGACCCCATAAAAACATCCGATTTTTCGATTGACTTTGAAGCCTACGACCTGATCGTGTCCAACCTGGGTTTTGAAGCCGCCCCTTGGCCGGTAGGAACCAGGGCCCATTTTGAAACCTATATGCGCAATGGTGGAAGTTTGGTGGTGGTGCACGCCGCCAACAATGCATGGGGAGATTGGCCGGAATACAACCGCATGATCGGATTGGGCGCTTGGGGCGGCCGGGACGAAACTGCAGGACCCTATGTGTACTACAACGACCAGGGTGAAGTGGTGCGCGACAGCAGTGCCGGCGTCTGCGGTTCGCACGGGCCGGAATACGAGTACGAATTGACCACCCGGGAACCGGACCATCCGATCATGAAGGGCTTGCCCAACGTCTGGCTCCACACCCAGGACGAGCTTTATGAGCGCATGCGCGGCCCCTTTGAAAACGCCACCATTTTGGCCACCGCCTATGCCGATGTGGAAAAGAACGCCCCGCCTTGGGATCCCAATGTCAAGGGTCTGGGACAGCATGTGCCCATGCTGATGACCGTAAATTACGGCAAGGGTCGCATATTCCATACCACCCTGGGGCATTTTGACTATTCCATGGAATGTGTGGGCTTCATGACCACCCTGCAGCGCGGTGCCGAATGGGCCGCGACCGGGAAGGTGACCCAAGCGGTGCCCAAGGATTTTCCCGGTCCGGGGAAAACATCCAGCAGGGCTTGGGGCAACTAAGGGGGCTATGACCCCCGCCTAAGGGTCATCATTTTTATGGCCTCCCTCCAGCGTCCTGGAATCCACCAGATAGATTATTTGCCATCTATCCCCTTCCTTGAACAACTGAATGGAATTTGCCCCACCGTGGTGGAATTTTCCCTGAAGGTAAAAGGCATAGGGGGTCCAGACATGCGCCAGGGGGCCATCTGTCTCAATTTTGAAATCCAATAGCCTTTCTTCGAACTGGGTGGAGTCCGGGATGGCCACGATGCCATTTATAAGGTCCTCGAAAGACTGTTTTTTCAATTGGTGCACCTTTTGTGCATTGGGGGCGGTACGCCTTAAAATGGCATCCTTGTGCAGCCACTGCCGCATGCCTTGGGCATCACGGTCATGAAAGGCCCCAAAAAAGGACAGCACGGCCTGTTTTACGGAATCTTGGGGTGTCTGGGCCCCTAAGGTCAGGACAAGGCAAAGAAAAAAAACGGTCAAAAGATATTTCATCTGTTCATTTTTACTCGTTTTTCCCGGAACATACCGGGCAAGCACCATACGGCCCACCTTATCGTTGATGGTGTCTTAAGGGTGGGCACACCTCTTCGATTTCAGTTGGCATCAGGTGGTAAAAGGAGCTGTTCCCGGGCTGGGCCAGACTAAAAGGACACATACGGCAGCTTTTTTTACCACCCCAAAAAAGGATTGCGGCACGCACCGGCCATTCTCGGCAAAACTCCTTATTTTTAGCTCAAAATAAACAAAATTTAAATGTCCGTAGCGAAAAAAGAGTACAAACGCGTAACCGTGAAGTCCCTGGTGGACATGAAGAAGCATGGGGAAAAGATCTCCATGCTCACGGCTTACGACTATTCCATGGCCAAAATTGTGGATGCCGCCAATGTGGATGTCATTTTGGTGGGGGATTCCGCCAGTAACGTCATGGCCGGCCACGAGACCACCCTGCCCATTACGCTGGATCAGATGATCTATCATGCATCTTCGGTGATCCGTGCCGTACAGCGTGCCCTGGTCGTGGTAGACCTTCCTTTTGGAAGCTACCAGAGCGACCCCAAGGAAGCGCTACGGTCCGCCATCAGGATCATGAAGGAAAGTGGTGCCCATGCCGTGAAGGTAGAGGGAGGTGCGGAGATCAAGGAGTCGGTAAAGCGCATTTTGGCCGCGGGCATTCCCGTTATGGGCCACCTGGGCCTCACCCCACAATCGATCTACAAATTCGGGACCTACACCGTCCGTGCCAAAGCGGAGGAGGAAGTCCAGAAACTCAAGGAAGATGCCCTCATGCTGGAAAAACTGGGCTGTTTTGGCTTGGTATTGGAGAAAATACCCGCCCAACTCACCAAGACCGTTTCCGAAAGCCTTACCATACCCACCATTGGCATTGGCGGCGGGAAGGATGCCGATGGACAGGTCTTGGTGATCCATGACCTATTGGGCATGACCCACGAGTTCAACCCCCGTTTTCTTAGAAGGTACATGAACCTCTATGAAGAGATGGGCAAGGCCATTTCCAACTATGTGAAGGATGTAAAAGACCGGGATTTTCCCAATGAGGACGAACAGTATTGAGGCCTCTTTAAAAGACACGGCATGAACAGGTTTTACGTCCTGGTTTTGGTATTGTTAAATCTGGGGTGCGACCAAATCACCAAGGAAGCGGTAAGGCAAAACGTGACCAAAATGGAACAGATTGAGTTGTTCTCGGGCCAACTCATCCTGACCCATGTGGAGAACACCGGCGCCATGTTGGGGTTTGGCGCCCACTTGCCCAAAATTCCAAAGTTGATCCTGCTACAGGTAATACCTTTGGCCGTACTGTTGCTATTGATCTATTTGGTTTTCCTGAAAAACAGGGGAAAGGGCCTTTTGGCCGTTGCCTTTGCCTTTGCCCTGGGCGGCGGCATTGGAAATCTTATGGACCGGATCGCCCATGGTTCGGTCACGGATTTTTTCCAGATACGGCTGGGAATGTTCAGGAGCGGCATTTTCAACATGGCCGATGTCTCCTTGACCGTGGGCCTGCTCCTGCTTTTCATTGGACACTATGTAAAAGAGCGGAAAAAAGCCGGAAAGCCCGTGCCATAACAACATTTTGCACCCTAAATGTCCCTGCCAAGAAGAGCGGCCAAAAGCATTGGAAACCATAAAGCTACCGGATTTGTCCCTAAAAAAACACAGCAACGCCAACAACCTGCAGGTCCTTTATGAGGACAATCACCTGATCATTGTAAATAAAAGACCGGGAGATATTGTGCAGGGCGACAAAACCGGCGACCCTCCCTTGAGCGATATTGTAAAGACCTATTTGAAGGAAAAATACCATAAGCCCGGCAATGTGTATTTGGGCGTGGTGCACCGCTTGGACAGACCCACCTCCGGCATTGTGCTTTTTGCCAAGACCTCCAAGGCCCTGCCCAGGCTCAACAAGCTGTTTGCCAACAAAGAGGCCAAGAAGACCTATTGGGCCGTGGTGGCCCAAGTACCGGATCCCACCGAGGGCACTTTGGTGCACTGGCTAAAGCGCAACCCCAAGCAGAACAAATCCCATGCCCACAAGAATGAGGTGCCCAATGCCAAAAAGGCCATTTTGAACTACAGGCTCTTAAAAAGGCTGGAGCGCTATGCCCTGCTGGAAGTGGATTTGAAGACGGGGAGGCACCACCAGATCAGATCGCAGTTGGCGGCCATTGGCTGCACCATAAAGGGCGACCTTAAATACGGGGCCCCGCGCAGCAATGCCAATGGCAGCATACACCTTCACGCCCGCAGCCTGCAGTTTGTGCATCCCGTAAAAAAGGAACCGATAAGCGTGCTTGCCGCACCCCCAAAAGAGGCCATCTGGGATGCTTGTGTTTAATTTTGTTACATTTATGCCCACTAAACACCGGACCATGAGAATCTCCATCACTTCCTTTGTATTGCTTTTGTTCTGCAGCGGGTGCGGCACGTACAATTCCATTGACAATTTTTACGACAGGCACAAGAACGACGATCAGGTCACCGCCATTAGGGTGCCCCAGTTCATGCTCAGTTTGGTCAGTGGCATTTCGCCCGAAATGAAATCCCTGGTGGGCAGCACCAAAGATTTGCGCTACATGCAGTTTCCCAGTGCAACGCCAACTAGAAGCCGTTTCCTGAACAATCAAATGAACGGCATTACGGGAAATTCATTCATTGAGGTATTTCGTAAAAATGACGACCTAAAAAGAAATGTGGTCTCCATACGAGAGAAAAAGAACACGGTAAAGGAAATCTTGGTGTACAACAACAATAGCCAGACCGGGTCGTTTCTCTACTTCAATGGCGATTTTGACCCGGTAAAGGTTCGGGAAATGGCCCAAAAGGAAAAGTTTCAAGATTTGGGAAGCCACTTATTGGGGCAGTTTGCCCCCGGGACAGGGGCACCGCCCAAGGAGCCCTGAACCAGGTGCCGTGCTCATTTTTGTGTGCGCACGCTCTCAATGACCACAGCGCCCAAAATGAGGGTGCCGCCAAAGACCGTGGACCATTCCGGTATCTCGTTAAGAAAGAGGAACCCTATTAGAATGCCGTACACGGGCTGTACGCTGCTTATAATGCTCACCGTGGTAATGCTAAAGTGCTTAAAGGTCATTAAAAACAGGCTGTGCCCTATGGCCGTGGTGAGCACGGCAAGGGCCAATATCCCCTTCCATTGCCCAAGCACCCGATCAAAATCCACATAAAAAAGGGCCGGAAACAGGAGTATGGCCACAATCGCGGTCTGGTACACCATAATGGCAGATCCGTGGTACGCTGCCACCTTGGTCTTCATTAAAAGGTTCCGAAGGGAATAACAAAAGGCAGACAGCACCCCGATGCCTATGGCCAGGGTGTTGGAATCCTGAAGATCAAAATCAGGACTCAAAAAATAAATGCCCGCCAGCACCAAGGCCCCCAAAAGCAGGTGGATTTTTTGAAAAGTGGTCTTTAACAGGATGGGTTCCAAGAATGCGGTGACCACGGGGTAGGTGAACATGGAGAGCATCCCTATGGCCACACTGCTCCACTGCAAGGCATAAAAATAAGTGACCCAGTGCCCCCCCATGAGCACGCCACTCATGAACATCACGGGATAATGTTCGCGCTTTACGGCCAGGGAAATGCCCATCCATCTACAGAAAACATACAGGATAACAACGGCCAAAATGGCCCGTGACCCAATAATTATGGGCACGGGCAGCTCTACATACCGCCCAAGTGCTCCAGAGGTGCCAATAAAGACCATGGCAATATTGATCTCCAGAATATGGGCCAGGTGTGGGTTTTTAAGACGCATGGGGTATCATCGGGTTAAGGTGAGCGCCTTTTCCCGGATGATCTGGGAAACGGGCTTGTTCTGCAAATGGCTTTCCAGCCAGGAAATGATGTCCAGATATAAAAAGGCACGCTTCTCGTAGGGATGGTCCTCATATTTCTTGAGCTCGGTGTGCAGGTCCTGGAAGGCAGCGCGCAGTTCATGCGGATAAATTCCCCCCAGATTTCTAAGGAACTTGATCATTTCCTTCTGGACCGCGTGCATGTCGTTCATTTTCAACAGAAATTTATAGGTGCTCTTGAGCTGCACTTCCAGATGGTAGTCCATCCCGGCCTCATAGTGCGCCACCAGACTGAGTACCCTTGCAAAGCACATCAGGTCTTCGCGCATTTTAAGCTTTCTGTTGTCAATGATTTTCTTGAGGTAGCCAATGCACGCCTTGTTGTCTCCCACGCCAAAATAAAGGCAGGCGATCTTGTAGTACAGCACCATGACGTGATGCTGGTCTATGCGGTCCTTGTGTTTGTTGATGCCGTATTCCACAATGCGCACCAAATACAGTCCCTTCTCAAAAGTGCCCTCCAAAAAATGAAGGTTCAGCTTATTGGCGTTGAGGTAAAGAAAGGCCAGGGAGGCAATGTTGTCGTTCTTTGGAAATTCCTTCTCATTCAGCACCGCCTCCAGTGTGTCCAGCGTCTCCTTGAACTGGGAACTGTATTTCACATAGAACAAAGACTCCAGCAAATAGTGGTTTCCCTTTAGATAAAAAACGGGGTTGAGGTAGATCATTTCCTTGTTGTCCTCAAAAAGGTCCACCCATTTTCTGGCATAGCGGTAGCATGACAGAAAGTCCTGGGTTAAAAAACTGTACCAGAGATGCGCCTTGTAGAGCCATAGCTTTTCCCTGAATCCCAGGGTCTCCAGATCGTATTTTGGCAGGTGCCCATCAAAATACTCCTTTACCCTCCGGTAATCCGCATCGCTGCGCACATAGCCCACCTTTAACATCATTCCGTACAACTGTAGGGACAGGTTGGAGAGCTTGCTGGTCATCACGTTCTGGCCAGAGAGCTCCTTGGCCTGTACGGCAAGTTCATTGGCGCGGTCGCCTATGCTGCGGGTTATGTATTGGGTCTCTATGATTTTTTCCAGTTCCACGATCTCATAGGCAATGTTCTTTTCCTCGTTGTCCATGGCCACGGACTTGGCCTTGTCCAATATCTTTAAGCTCTGCCTGTAAAGACCCTTTTGGTAAAGAATGGTGGCAAAATCCAGCTGTTCCCTGATCTGCACCCTAATGTTCTGGTTTACCGGATTTAACCTTAGGCTCACCAAGATCTGCTTGTACAAGTGCGCCTTAAGGTTGGATAGTTGGGCCTTTTTTACGATACCACTGCTCAAAATGGTTTTTTCATCATAGTGCCTAAGCTTGTCCAAATGGTTGAAAAGTGCCAGAAATTTGGCATCGGTGTTCACGCCCAACCGGCCCACGTACAACTTAAATTGGCGCTTCTCTGATTTGGAGAGGGACTTTATGAGCACGAACAGAGCATCTTTATGCGCATTTGTCAGCGTAATAAGCAGCGTTTAAAGGTTTGGTTATCATTGTGTTGAACACCGTAAAAAGTGCATTAACGTTGTAAAAAACATCACAAAAATTGGACATTCTGTGTTATTGGCCATATATTCGTTATGCTAGCGAAACTACACAATTATAATGAGTAAAGATATAGTACAAATTTTTGACACGACCCTACGGGATGGCGAGCAGGTTCCGGGCTGTAAATTGGACCGGGAACAAAAACTGGTCATCGCAGAACGTTTGGACCAACTTGGGGTGAACATCATTGAAGCGGGCTTCCCCATTTCAAGTCCGGGCGATTTCAAATCGGTGGAGGCCATATCCAAATTGGTCAAGAATGCCACGGTCTGCGGGCTTACCCGTGCGGTTAAAAAAGATATCGAAGTGGCGGCCGAGGCGCTGAAACACGCCAGAAAGCCCCGCATACACACGGGCATAGGCACCTCCGAGTCGCACATAAAACACAAGTTCAACAGTAACCGGGACGCGATCATAGAGCGTGCCGTTGCCGCGGTCTCCTACGCCAAGACCTTTGTGGAAGATGTGGAGTTCTATGCCGAGGATGCCGGGAGAACCGAAAATGAGTTTTTGGCCAAGGTCTGCGAGGCCGTTGTGGCCGCCGGGGCAACCGTGCTGAACATTCCGGACACCACGGGCTACTGCCTCCCGGAAGAGTACGGGGCCAAAATAAAGTATCTGAAAGAGCATGTGAAGGGAGTGGACAAGGCCGTGATCTCCTGTCACTGCCACAATGACCTGGGCCTGGCCACCGCCAATTCCATTGCGGGCGCCATCAATGGGGCCAGACAGATAGAATGTACCATAAACGGCATAGGGGAACGCGCCGGCAATACGTCCTTGGAAGAGGTGGTGATGATCATGCGCCAACATCCCTCCTTGAACCTGGACACCACCATAAACAGCAAATTGCTCTTTGACACCAGCAAAATGGTCTCCAGCAAAATGGGAATGGTGGTACAGCCCAACAAGGCCATTGTGGGTGCCAATGCCTTTGCCCATAGTTCTGGCATACACCAAGACGGGGTGATCAAAAACAGGGAGACCTATGAAATCATTGACCCTGCCGATGTGGGCGTAACGGAATCTTCCATAGTCCTCACGGCACGAAGTGGCAGGGCGGCCTTGGCCTACCGGGCAAAGATTGTGGGCTACGAACTTACCAAGACCCAATTGGACGCCGTGTACGACTCCTTTCTCCATTTTGCCGATACCCATAAGGAAGTGAACGATGAGCACATCCACGAGATCGTGGAGGCCAGCGGCATCCAGGTCAATTGACATAGAAGAACATGCACTTGAACATTACCGTTTTGGAGGGCGATGGCATTGGACCAGAGGTCATTGCCCAGTCCATAAAATGCCTGCGCTCCGTGGAAGAGACCTTTGGCCACAGCTTTTCCTTTAAAAAGGCCCTGATAGGGGCCACGGCCCTGAAACAAATGGGCAGCCCCTTACCGGACGAAACCCTGGCCCTTTGCAAATCTTCCCACGCCATCCTCTTTGGCGCCCTGGGATCCCCGGAGTTTGACAGTGACCCCGAAGCAGAAATGTGGCCCGAACAGGGGCTGTTAAAGCTAAGAAAGGAACTGGGGCTCTTTGCCAATATTAGGCCCGTTAAGGTATTTCCGGCCCTGGTGAGACAATCTCCCCTGGACCGCAACCTGGTTAAAAATACGGACCTGGTCATTTATCGCGAACTCTCTGCCGGCATCTACTACGGCGCCAAAACCAAGGATGCCGAAAACAACGCGGCAACGGACACCTGTTCCTACAATGAAAAGGAAATCGGCCGTATTGCCCATTTGGCCTTCAAGGCCGCCAAAAAGCGCCGAAAAAAACTGACCTTGGTGGACAAGGCCAACGTTTTGGAAACCTCCAGGCTTTGGCGCAGGGTGGTACTGCAAATAGCACGAAGCTATCCCGAGGTGCAATTGGAGTGCATGTTTGTGGACAATGCCGCAGTTCAGATGATACTGAATCCAGGACAGTTCGATGTGATTCTTACGGACAATATGTTCGGTGATATCCTTTCTGACCAGGGAAGTGTCATTGCCGGCTCCATTGGCCTTTTGCCCTCCGCATCCATTGGAACCGATTATGCCATGTTCGAGCCCATACACGGCTCCTATCCCGAGGCCAAGGACAAGAACATTGCCAACCCGGTGGCCTCCATCCTTTCCGTGGCCATGCTCCTGGAACATTTTGGACTGAAACAGGAATCCGTGGCCGTTGTGGCCGCCGTTTTAAAGTCTTTCTCAAAAAAAATCGTGACCCCGGACATTATGGGAAGCAGTAAATACGGCACCAATTATGTGGGGGACTTCATTGCGGACAACATCATTGAACTCAATGACGACTTCAACATCAACGACAAGAACATTGACCTGGGAAAGAGTACCATTATCTGATCTCACTCCTTGAGCAGACTATCCACAAAAGTGTGGAACGCTTCTTTGTACTGCTCGTATTTAACCCCCGTTGCCGGGCCATTGAAACCGGTGTGTATTTTCCTAACGGCCCCCTTTTTATCAATATAGATGGTGGTGGGGTACGAAATGACCCTGTTGAGCATGGGCAATTTTTCCTGGGCCTTCTCCTTGTCCGAAGTTCCAAATTGGGCCAATAAAATGGGATAGGGCACCCCTACCCTTTCCACCAACCGATCAATGCTGGCCCAGGCCTTCTCCTCGGTCTTGGAATACTCAAAGGCCAACCCCACAATGGCCAGGTCCTCCTTGGGGCTTTCCTTGAGAAAATCGACCAAAAACCGGGTCTCGTCCAAACAATTGGGACACCAAGTGCCCATGATCTGGACAATGACCACTTTGTCCCGGAACCGTTCATCCTTCAGGGAGACCTGTTTCCCCTCCCTATCGGGAAACCTAAACGAGAGCTCTTTATAGCCTTCCCTTAAAAAGGTCAGGGAATCTGAACTGGGCAACTCGTAGGTAAGGTTCCGTGTGGCAAAGAAGGGTTGTTTGTAATGGTTGTCCGAATGGAAATGGCCCCTTAAGGTACTGTCCGTGGCCTTGGCGGTAAAGAGAAAGGCCCGGGAACCATCAAAGGTGGACAGGCGCAGGGAATCCCCGTCCATGACCCCATCCAGAAACCGATAGTCGCCCGTGGTGGTGCGTATGGTGCCGGTCACGGCATTCCCGTCCTGGTTAAAGATGCCCTTGCCCTTAAAGGCATCCGGACCGCCTTGGGCAAAGTCCATTTCCCATACGCCCGATACCCGGTGCCGGGCAACCGCAGCCCCGGAAAACCGTTCTTCCTGGCCATAAGTGGCCCTGAAGGGCAGTTCACGGTCCAAGCTCTCCTTCACAAAGGTGCCCACCATGGAACTGTCTGTGAACCTACCGGCAATGTAGCCTTCAAAAACAGGGGGCTGCAGGCGTATGCTGTCCTTCTCCACCCACACATCCTCCACCAGAATCACTTCCTCGGCATTGTAAATTTCGATCACGGGCCGGCCCTGGTCGTTATTGAGCACCTTAAAGTTAAACGGCAATTGCCTGCCCTCCATCAGGGTAAGCTGTCCCTGCCAAATACCTTCATTCAGCGGCGCTTTGGAAGCTTCCCGTGCACAGGAGGCACATAGAAAACAGCTGAGAAAAAGAAAGAAAAAAATGCGCATCCTGAAAACTTGTTTGGGCCGAAATAACAACGAATAATCGAGATTTAAAAATTTATGGAAAAGGAACATGGGTTTATTGAATGTGTTGGGGCATTGTTTTATCTTTACCGGCTTTAAAACCGGCACATGAAAATTTCCTACAACTGGCTCAAGCAGTTTATAAAAATGGATTGGGACGCGCAACGAACGGCCGAACTGTTAACCGATCTGGGTCTGGAGGTAGAGGGCATTGCCCCCTTTGAATCGGTAAAGGGCAGTCTAAAGGGCGTAGTGGTTGGCCATGTGCTGGAGTGTGCAAAGCATCCCAATGCGGATCGACTGAAATTGACCCAAGTGGACATTGGGGAAGGCCAGCCCCTGCAAATTGTCTGCGGCGCACCCAATGTGGCCAAAGGACAGAAAGTTCCGGTGGCCACGGTGGGCACCACCCTCTACACCAAAGACGGTGACGCCTGGACCATTAAAAAAGGAAAGATACGCGGTGAGGAGAGCCACGGCATGATCTGTGCCGAAGATGAACTGGGACTGGGAGACGGCCACGATGGCATCATGGTACTGGATGCATCCATCCCCGTAGGAACCCCTTGTTCCCAACTGTTTGAACTGGAACGGGACGAAGTGTTTGAAATTGGCCTCACTCCCAACCGGGCAGACGCCATGAGCCATTTTGGCGTGGCGCGGGACCTAAAGGCAGGCCTGCTGCAGCAGAAAACACATAAAGAGCTCATTACCCCCTCCACGAGCCATTTCAACGTGGACAACCGTTCCCTGAAGATCGATGTGGATGTGGCCAACAGCGCCCTTGCCCCCAGATATTGCGGGGTTACCCTTAGCAACCTGATCATACAACCGTCTCCGGACTGGCTAAAGAACCGGCTCCGTGCCATTGGCATCACGCCCAAAAACAACGTTGTGGACGCCACCAACTATGTGATGCACGAATTGGGGCAGCCCCTGCATGCCTTTGATGCCAGCAAGATCGTTGGGGGCAAGGTGATCGTGAAGACCCTACCGGCCGGCACCAAGTTCACCACCTTGGACGGGGTGGAGCGCAGCTTGCACCAGGACGATCTCATGATCTGCAATGCGGAGAAACCCATGTGCATTGCCGGGGTCTTTGGCGGCATCCATTCCGGGGTAACCGAGTACACCACCGCAATCTTCTTGGAAAGCGCATATTTTGATCCTGTCTCCGTGCGCCAAAGTGCCAAAAGGCACGGGCTTAACACAGATGCCTCCTTTAGGTTTGAGCGCGGCATAGACATTAATTTGGTGGAATATAGCCTAAAACGCGCGGCATTGCTCATCAAGGAGATTGCCGGAGGGGAGATCACCTCGGACATTGTGGATATCTATTTCAAGAAAAAAGAGGATTTTGAGGTCTTTTTGGCCTTCAAAAAAATAAAGAAGCTCATTGGCGAGGAAATTCCAAGGGACACCATCAAATCCATCTTGACCTCTTTGGAAATAAAAGTGAAAAATGTCACGGAAGCAGGCCTGGGGCTGGTGGTGCCCTCTTACCGGGTTGACGTGACGCGCCAGGTCGATGTCATTGAAGAGATCTTAAGGGTATATGGGTACAACAACATAGCCCACGGCAATAAGCTGAATGCCTCCATTGCCGCAAGCGCTCCCGTGGAAAACCATAGGCTGGAAGACATTGTGGGGAACCTGTTGGCGGCCAAAGGCTACTACGAAATATTGACCAACAGCCTGTCTTCTGAAAAGTACGGGGCCTGGCAACAGAGCAATGGGAACATGGCTCCGGTCAGGGTGCTTAACCCGCTGAGCGGCGATTTGGCCGTGCTGCGCAGCACTCCAGTTTTCAGCGCTTTGGAGGTGGCCGCACATAACATGAACAGACAAAACCCTAACCTTAAACTTTTTGAATTTGGGAAGACCTACGGTGAAAAGGATGGTGTACGACAGGAAAAGTCCTATCTGAGCATTTTGCTCAGCGGGGAAGCCCACGCGCCAAATTGGAACCTTCCCGCAGAGCGCTCCAACTTTTTTCAGCTCAAGTCCATTGTGGCCACGGTGCTGCAAAGGTTGGGCATCCAAAACTGCGGGGAACACCCCAGGCCATCGGGCGACCATTATACGGAAGGGCTGGAGTTTAAGCACAGGGACAGACCGTTGGTGGAATTGGGCGTGGTGCACCCCGGGCTGGCCAAACATTTTGACATTAAACAGGAAGTCCTTTTTGCCGCTTTCCATTGGGACACGCTTTTGGCCGCGGTTTCCGAGAGCCATTTTGTTTACACGGACATTCCCAAATATCCGGAGGTAAAACGTGACTTTGCCTTGTTGCTCAACGAGGACATTAGCTATAAAACCTTGTACGACCTGGCTTTTAAATCAGAAAAGCGTTTACTGAAACAGATGCAGTTGTTTGACGTGTACCGGGGCAACACCCTGCCCGAGGGGAAAAAGTCGTATGCCATTACCTATACCCTGCAAAACCAAAAGGGCACGCTAACGGATAAACAAATAGACCGTATCATGTCCAAAATTCAGAAGACCTACGAAAGCGAACTTGGGGCCCAACTGAGATAGGCCCACCGAACCAAAACGCTGCCGGGATCCTTTTGGCAAACAGTGAAGACCTGGCCGCACGGCAAGGTATGTCCTTGGCACGTAAAGCTGCGCACCCTTTTATTCTTGGGGAATGGAAACAGGCAAACACCAGGGGAGGCGAAACCCAATGGAATCCTTGCGGGCCACACCATTAAATGGAATTCATAGTATTGTAATTCAAGGCCTTGGGGGAAGAAACACCCCGTTTATTTCGTGAATTACTCCATTGTACTGGCCGGCATCCGCAGTGATAATTTTGGCCGTATTGCCCCAGTCGTCCGTTAGGTAAATGTCCGAGCCTTTGAGATAGGCCCTTATTTTGGCTCCCTGCAAAGTGGTAAAAGAGGCCCTTCCCTTTCCCCGGGAAAGTGCCCTTAATATACTCGAGGCCGTAAATCTGCCGGCCACAATGTGCCCTCCCAATATGGCTTGAAGGTACTGCTTGTGTTCCGGCTGTTCCAACCGCTCCTTGGCCTCTTTCGGCAGCCGATCCAACGCCTTGTTGGACGGTGCAAAGACCGTGAATTCCCCGTCATAACCCAACACTTCCTGCAACTTTGAGCCTTCGAGCATCCGGGACATGGACTGGTGCCGGACCGAAATGGCCGTGTTTAGGTAAATGGAGGGGTGGGGTGCCACGGCCATCGCGGCATAGAGGTGGGGCTTGGGATGGTTGGCACTATTTTGGCCAAAACAGGATACGCACACTATTAGGAGTGCAACGAACATGGGGGTTGTCCATTTCTTCATTTTCATAAGTGGTTAACTAGGAACTTGGGGTTCTCGATGAAATGCAATATTTCGTCGGTAAGATACAATTCAATTCCCCACAATTTTTAGTGGTTCTCTATTTTGTTTTTTATTTAACACATATTTAACATTTCAAAAGATTCAACAGAATTTTTAGCGCAGCGTATTTTCTTTAAATTTGAATGAATTGCTGAAAAAAGAAAAATGAAATTAGAGAAAACAAACCTTCAAAAGAAGTTGGGGAGGGCTAGGAGCAGGTACGGCTTACAGGAAGCGGAAGTGCTCAAAGAGGTGCACCAGATCCTAAACCAAGAGCGTGAAAAAAGGGACGCGATAGCGAACCGTATCGCCCGGAAATCCGACATTACCGGCAATGCGTTTAATTTTGATGCCCTGGACACCTCCAGAATATATCACCTGGATCAAATAAAATCCACCTGTATCGACTACCGTTTGCGATTCCTGGATTCCAAATATTTTAAGGGCGAAATTCCCGAGGAGGCCATTTCCAAGATAAAGGCACTGGAGAAAGAACACCATACCACCTTGGGCGGTTTTAAGGTAATGGCCCCCTCAAAACTGTTTAAGCTGGAAGACAAGGACGATCCTTTATTGTTCGCGCCCTTGGGCAATGGATATTACTATTTGATCCACCAGTGGGGCAATGACCTACATCCCTTTCGTAAAATTTTGGTTTGGCCCTTTAAGAGTGTCATCAACCTGAGCATTGTGGTGGTTCTTTTGAGCTACCTGGCCACCCTGATGGTGCCAGAGGGGCTCTTTAGCAAGCAAAGTTCCACGGCAGAATTTTTAATGCTGTTCTTTTTTATGTTCAAGAGCCTTGCCGCCGTGGTGATCTTTTATGGGTTTGCCCTGGGCAAGAACTTTAATCCCGTTATCTGGAACAGCAAATACTTTAATGCCTAAAGAGGTTGCCGTGCACTACGGCGCCATGGCGCAACAAAAAAGCGCTGCCCATTGGGGCAGCGCTTTTTGTTTTGTTTTCAACACCATCTAGAGCCCCGATGGCCCTAAACGGCCATTTCGTACATTTTGGAACGCTGTTCTTTAAGTGCTTTATCGGACATGTACTCATCAAAACTGGTGTGGCGGTCTATGCTTCCCCTTGGGGTGAGCTCTATGATGCGGTTGGCCACGGTCTGGGCAAATTCATGGTCATGGGTGGTGAACAACACCGTTCCCTTGAAGTTCTTGAGGGAGTTGTTGAATGCCGTGATGCTCTCCAAGTCCAAGTGGTTGGTGGGTTCATCCAACATGAGCACATTGGCCCGTAGCATCATCATACGGCTAAGCATGCAGCGCACTTTCTCCCCGCCGGAGAGCACCGTGCACTTTTTGAGCGCCTCTTCCCCACTGAACAACATTTTTCCCAAAAATCCGCGCAAAAAGACCTCTTCGCGCTCCTCCTCCGTCTTGGCCCATTGGCGCAGCCAATCCACCAAGTTGATGTTTTCCTTAAAAAAATGGTCATTGTCCGCCGGCAGATAAGACTGGTTCGTGGTAACGCCCCATTGGTATTGGCCCGTTTCTGCCTTTCTGTTGCCGTTCAGGATTTCGTAAAAGGCCGTGGTGGCCCGGGAGTCCTTGGATATCACGGCCACCTTGTCTCCCTTGGCCAAGTTGATGTTTACGTTTTTAAAGAGCACTTCCCCATCTTCGGTGTTGGCCGCCAGTCCTTCTATGTTCAGGATTTGGTCGCCGGCCTCACGTTCGCGCTCAAAGATAATGGCAGGGTACCTTCTGCTGCTGGGCTTAATGTCATCTACCTTAAGCTTGTTCAACATTTTCTTCCTGGATGTGGCCTGCTTGCTCTTGGCCACGTTGGCGCTGAAACGGGCAATGAACTCTTGCAGTTCCTTGGCCTTCTCTTCGGCCTTCTTGTTCTGTTGGGCCCGCTGCCTTGCCGCGAGCTGGCTGCTTTCGTACCAAAATGTGTAGTTGCCGGAGTAAAGGTTGATCTTGCCAAAATCAATATCGCCAATATGGGTACATACCGTATCCAGGAAATGCCGGTCATGGGACACAACGATCACGGTGTTCTCATAATCGGCCAAAAAATGTTCCAGCCAGTTAATGGTCTCGTAATCCAGGTCATTGGTGGGCTCGTCCATGATGAGCACGTCCGGATTGCCAAATAGGGCTTGGGCCAAAAGGACCCGCACTTTGAGCTTACTGTCCATATCCTTCATAGGGGTATGGTGCAAGGCCTCGTCAATACCAAGGTTGGACAACAGCGCGGCGGCATCACTGTCCGCGTTCCAGCCGTTCATTTCCTCAAACTGTACCTGCAACTCCCCTATCCGATCGGCATTCTCGTCAGAATAATCGGCATAGAGCGCATCTATCTCCTTTTTAATGGTGTAAAGGGGCTTGTTGCCCATGACCACGGTTTCCAAAACGGTGTGTTCATCATGGGCGTTATGGTTTTGTTCCAAAATGGACATGCGTTTTCCCGGCTCAAGGTGCACGTGTCCCGAAGTGGGGTCCATTTGGCCGGCAATGATCTTTAAAAAGGTGGATTTGCCGGCACCGTTGGCACCGATGATGCCATAACAGTTTCCTTGGGCAAAGGTGACATTTACCTCATCAAAAAGGACTCTTTTTCCGAACTGGACGGATAGATTGGATACGGACAACATGACATAGGTGTTTAAAAATCGCTGCAAAAATACTTAAAATAAACCCCCGAAACGAACAAACCCACCAACACATCCAAGGATAAAAACCAAATTGCTGCGGAAAGCGCTTTTCCTGGAACGGCAGTGGCCGGGAAAAGCGAGGCGTCCGTGCCAGGGAGCGGCCAGGAAAAGGGCCCGTAAAGCAATACGGCGGCGCCTTTTGCCATATGCGGCGCAAAGCGGCCCCATCCCTCTATGGGAGCCAAGCACCTTTGGCCCCCACAACTTTTAACTACCTATTAACAGCACTGGGGTACAGGGTTGCCTACTTTTGGATTTGCAATACACTGCCTTGGTCCGTATGAATGGAAGTAAGCTTTTTTTATTGTCCTGTCTGTTGTTGGGCTGTGCAAATCGGGAAGATGGGTCCCGCTCCGTGCGTTTTGCCGGGGAAATCGTAAACCCCACCAGCGATCATGTAGTGCTCCTAAAGGGCAGGCACGTTCTGGATTCTGCCATGCTCGATGGCCAGAACCGTTTCTCCTTTGAACTGGACAGCCTGGAAGATGGGCTGTACAACTTTAAGCACGCCAGGGAATACCAGTATGTTTTTTTGGAACAGGGAGACAGCCTTCAAATACGGCTCAACACCACAGATTTTGACGAATCCTTGGTATTCTCCGGTGAAAATGAGGAGGTAAACAATTTTCTTCTGGAGCTTTTTCTGGCCAATGAGGAGGTGGAACGCTCCATGTACACCACCCATTTCGATTTGGGGGCAGAGGATTTCTCGCGGGAAGTGGAACGCCTTAGATCGGACAAGATCCAGAGCCTGAACGAACTGCTCGTGGAAACCCCCCTTAGTGAGAAGGCCCAGGAATTGCTCAGGTCCAGCATAGATTACTCCTTTTACCGGTTCAAGGAAATTTACCCCTTTGAGCACAAGAGAAAATTAAAGGAATCCACCCTGCACAAAATGCCGAATGATTTTTACGACTACAGAAAAACCGTAAACTACAACAACGAACGTTTGGTGTACCTCAGGCCCTACTATGAATTCATGAAATCGCACTTTGGGAACATCTCCTACATGAGCTGTGCGGCCGATTGCGGTGGTAACGGCGAGGCCATTAGAAACAAACTGCACTTTCACAAACACAAGCTGCACGTCATAGACAGCCTTGTAAAGGAAAAGGAACTCCGGGACAACCTTTTTAGAAATGTGGCCATCAACTATCTTTTAATGGAACACGATGTTCCTGAGAACAATGATGCGTTCATCGCGGCTTTTGAAAAAGTCTCCCACAACAATGAACATGCCGAGGAAATCCATGGCCTGTACGAAGCCGTCCAGAACATCATGCCCAACAATCCCTTGCCAGATGTGGCCTTGGTGGACGCTTCCGGCGACACGCTTTCCATTGCTTCACTGGCCAAGAACCACAAAGCCATTTATTACTTTTGGAGCACTGGGCAGAAGAACCATTACCGCGAACTTTTTAAACAGGTAGGGCTGTTGCGGCAGCAGCATCCAGACCATAGGTTCATTGGCATCTGCCTCAATACCGAACCCGGGAGGTGGCAAGCCGTTCTCAATGAGCAAGGTATGGACCAAACCACTCAGTACCGGGCCGCCAACCACAAGGAAACTACCGAGAAACTCGTGGTGTGGCCCATGAACAAGTGCATTGTGGTGAACAACGGCCTGGTGGTCAATGGCTTTGCCAACATCTACCATCCCTTCTGACCCAGACCACATCTCAACAACACGTTTACGCTTGCCAATCCCTAAAAAATCGATCACAGCGCTTACCTGCGCCCGATCACCAAGTTGCTGGCGAGGCGCCCATCACAAAAGACTTGATTTTATCGGGGTAGTTCAATACGAGTGTTCATTTCATCCTTTGGAATGTTTCAACAACATGGCCTCAAAGAGTTTGCCCGGCAAGAGGCGCTTGAGCACCACGGAAAACCGTTGTAAGGGCGCACCCACGGTGTAGTGTATCTTTGGGTTCTTGCGCTGTATGATGTACGCCACTTTTTGGGCCACGGCCAGCGGGTCTCCCCCACTGTCCACATGCGCATCTATGGCCTTTAGCATGTTTCCGTAAGCAGGATGGTAGGGAGATTGCTCCGATGCAGGGGCGTGGTACCTTCCGGCCGCTATTTTTGTGGCAAAATCTCCGGGCGCCAAAGTGGTGAACACAATGCCCGATCCCTTGGTCTCCAGTCGCAGGGCCTCGGTAACGGTGCCCAGGGCGCCCTTGGTGGCAGAGTAGATGCCCCGAAAGGGCAGGCCCATGTAACCGGCAATGGAGGTAATGTTTATGACCAGTCCGCCCCCCTGTTTACGCATGTGCGGCAGTACGGCCTTGATCAGGTGCAGGGGGCCGTTGAAGTTGGTATCGAACGCATTGAGCATCTCTTGGTGCGGCGTTTCTTCCACGGGTCCGGTGATGCCCACGCCGGCATTGTTCACCAGAACATCCACGCGGCCGGCTTCCTCCACCATTTTGTTTACCGCCCCCACCACACTTTGGGGATTTCTAACATCCATTTCCAACAAGGTAAAATCTGAAAAATTGGGATGGTTGGCCAAATTACGGGTGGTTCCATAAACGATGTGCCCCTTTTGGCTGAGCAGCCGCCCCATGGCTTTGCCCAAGCCGGAAGAACCTCCGGTGATCAAAATTACCTTTGCTTTCATAGGGGTGCAATTTAAGGCAATAGGTGTTGCTTTCAAAGCCCTGGGTTGGGAAGAGACGGGTAGAACGCCCATTTTTGGGCACAAAAAAACGGCAAGCTACCTACATCGCACCGCTACGACCGTATACCCTTGCTGCGTTCCCACCCTGGGGGATTCTACAGGAGCTGGTCGTGTAGGACTTGCCGAATGCAAATATACGATCTTTTAAAACTTTGTACCTCCTTTTTTCCTCCAAAATTTATGGGGCCCGTTCTCTTTTTTTACTTTTGGGCATTGGAAGTGAATTCATCACAAACCTGTGACCGAAACCATGAGAAGTATAAAAAACGCATGTTGGAGCCTAGCCATGCTCGCCCTTGCGGGATGCGGCAGTGGCCATCAGAAGGCTTCCTCCCTGTTCCAGATCACCCTGGACCCCAACAAATCCGCTTTCAACAAAAACGACCAAGTGGGCGTTTCCATAAACAATGCCAAAGGTCTGGACATTGAAAAGGTGGAATACCGAATGGACGGGAAGGTGCTTCCCGTGGTCGATGGGGCCATTGCCCTATCGCCCACCAAGCTGGGGAACAAACTCCTCAAGGCCACCATTACCTATGAAGGGGATACGGCCACGGTGACCAAAAAAATAAAGGTCCTTTCCAACGCCGCACCGGAAATTTTCACCTACGACATTGTCAACGAATTCCCGCACGACAACCGCGCCTATACCCAGGGACTGGAATTTCACGGGGACACCCTGTACGAGGGAACGGGAAAGAACGGCCGCTCTTTTTTGAGAAAGTACAACTTTGGGACCGGGGAGGTCTATGCCCAGATAGACCTGGCAGATCAATACTTTGGCGAGGGCATCACCATACTGGACAACAAGATCTACCAGCTCACATGGCGCAGCGGTTTGGGTTTTGTCTATGATCTGGGCACCCTGGAAAAACGAAACAATTTCCAGTACGGCGCCAGCAAGGAAGGTTGGGGCTTGGCCAATGACGGCAAGGTGCTCTACAAGAGCGATGGAACGGAAAGAATTTGGCTGTTGGACCCGGAGACCTTAACGGAAAAAACGTTCATAGAGACCGTGACCAACACCTCCATTTTCAACCAAGCCAACGAACTGGAATATGTAAACGGAAAACTCTATGCGAATGTGTACCAAAAACCAAGCGTCATGATCATAGACGCCCAAAGTGGCGCCATTGAGGCCGTGGTGAATTTCAGTGGGCTCAGCGAGTGGGTGACCAAGACCCCCAACTGGATCGAAACGGACAACGTGCTCAACGGCATAGCCTACCATCCTGGGCGAAAGACCTTTTTTGTCACCGGAAAGGAATGGGACAAATTGTTTGAGGTGCGCCTACGGAAAAAATAAGTAAACCACCTCGGGACAAATCCACGAGACATTGATAAGAAACTGAATTTTAATTTCGAGGCAAGCCTCGGATCAATCTGCCCTTTGCGGGTGCCCATGAAGACATACAGCAAGGAACTGATCGTTGCCCAGGATGACCTGGACGAACTGGAGCATGTGAACAATGTGCGCTATGTGCAGTGGATCCAGGATATTTCCAAGGAACACTGGCTACGGTGCGCGCCCCCCGCCTTGCGGGAGAACACCCATTGGGTGGTCATGACCCACCATATTCAATACAAGGCGGCAGCGGTTTTGGGAGACCCCCTGAGATTGGTTACCCACATAGAAAAAAGCCGGGGGGCCATCTCCGTCCGCGTGGTGCACATCCATCACGCCAAAACAAATACCCTTTTTGTACGTTCTTCCACTGAATGGGTGTTGTTGAATGCAGATACACAGAAGCCCATACGTATCCCTAAAGAGGTACAGGAGATTTTTTCGTAGTGTTCTGCCCCAAAGCTTTGGCCGTGTCCCGTAATGTGATCAACATAGTGTTTGTCTTTTTCCTTGTCCTTGCCCTGGGGGCTTGCCGTAAAGACTTTGAGTACGCGCCCAGCAACGGCCATCTGGCATTTTCACGGGACACGGTGTTCTTGGACACCATATTTGGCAATATTGGCAGTGCCACCTACCAGTTAAAAGTGTACAATACCACCCTGGATGCCGTTTCCATTCCCATCATTCAACTGCAAAAGGGGGCGCAGAGCGCGTATCGCATCAACGTGGATGGGGTTCCGGGCCACCTCTTTCGCAACGTTGTACTCAATGCCAAGGACAGCCTTTTTATCTTTATCGAGACCACGGCAACGGAGAACCCGGGCAACGCACCGCGCTTTTTGGAAACGGATGTGCTGCAGTTCGACACGGGACCGTTTTTACAGGAAGTGCCCTTGGTGACCTTGGTGCAGGACGCTATTTTTCTGTATCCGCCCACCCAAGCCGATGGCGAAAAGGAAATGATAGACCTTACCCTTGGCCCGGAACGGGAAACGCGGCGCCTTCCAGGCTTTGTCCTGGGGGAGCAAGATCTTTTTTTTGGCAACGAAAAGCCCTACGTCATTTATGGGCACGCCCTGGTGCCCCCAGGGAAAACCCTCATCATTGAACGGGGTGCCCGCGTCCATTTTCACAAGAATGCGGGACTGGTGGTGGCCAACGGCGCCAATATTAGCATTAGGGGACAATTGAGCCAGGACGCGGAGGTATTGGAGGGCGAAGTGGTGTTTGAAGGCGACCGGCTGGAACCGGCTTTCCAAGACGAGCCCGGACAATGGAGCGGTCTGTACCTTTTGGAGGGCAGTAGCGGCAACACCGTGGACCACCTTACCATTAAAAATGCCACGGTGGGCCTCTATGTGGAAGGGGAACAGCAACCCCCCGAGCCCAACCTGGTCCTTAAAAACACCGCCATTTACAACAGCTCAAAACATAACCTCTGGGCGCTAAACGCCTCCGTGGTGGCAGAGAACCTGGTGCTGGGGAATTCGGGAAATGCCTCCCTGCGCTGCTCCCTAGGGGGCAATTACCTTTTTGTGCACTGCACAATGGCCAACTTTTGGAACCGCGGTTTCCGCACCGATGCCGCAGTGCGCCTCTCCAATTTTTGGCAGGGATCCAGTGGAGCCGAGGTTTTGGAACGGCCGCTACGGGTCCGGTTCCGGAATTGCATCATAGACGGGAACAATGCCAATGAACTGAATTTGCTTACGTGGGGCAATGCCCCTTTTGAGCACCATTTTTCGCACTGCGCCCTACGGGTTCAAAGGGACAACGATGCGCTCGCGGGCAACGGCCTCTTCAATTTTGATGACGGCACCTTGTTTAACAATATCCATTTTGATCCCCGGCCCGATTACTTTTCCACCGCACAAAATGACTTCCGGATGGGGGTGGCTTCAGACGTCATTGGACTGGGGTCCTTGACCTATGCACAATCCGTTCCCCTGGACCGTTCCGGAAGCGATCGTACCCTGGCACCCGATCTTGGCGCCCATCAAGCCAGACCAAAGGAGTAAAATGCAAGTACCAGAACGGTTTTACGGGGCGCCATCGTCATCCCTTTGCAGCGGCAATCCGTAGGTAAGGAGTTTTGCTTCTGCCATTATATTTTTTTAGATCAAAAACCCTTGATTCACCATTTGACTTGGGATCGAAGGACGTAGGACCTAGGATGTTGTATTTGTAGTTCCATAAATTATGGAGACTTTGGTAATCCAACATATTTTTGGTCTTACGCAATACGTTCCAGGGTCCCAAGTCTGGTCAATAACATTTTCGTTTCCACAACATTCGTGGTAGCACCGGATTTTTCATTTTCATGGGAAAAAGATGATATTGGTCTCAGAGAAGTAGCTCAATATTGAGAAAACCCCTACCTTTTTGGGGCATTGACGTCATTTTACCAGCGTTTCCTTGGTTTTTATAAGGTTTTTCTAGGTGATTCTAAATCAGGGGCGTTGTATCTTGGAATAAATTTTAGTGTCCTTGTTGTATTCCTACGTCATTATCAATACCGATGCCGGTACACCCCTGCCCTTGCAAACCCTTTTGGAAGAGCACCAGGGCCTACGGTGTGCCCAAGAAACCGGATCGGTAAACGACGGGCTGAATGCCATTTTGAAACACGAGCCCCAATTGGTGTTCATGAATTTGGACGCGGATACCGAGGCACTGTTTAAAATGGTGCTGGAAATGCACCAGTACCTGGTGGGCCTTCCCAAGATCATTGGTGTTTCCACCACCAAGGCGCACGCTTATGAGGCCCTGAAAAACGGATTTTTCGATTATTGGCTGCGCCCCTTCCAGGAGCTGGACATCCGCAAGGGCATCTCCAAAATACGGAAATCGGTGCCGGTACCGGAGACCGTGGAGACCCTCTGTCTCAAATCCTACAAGGACTACCATTATTTGGACACCAAGGAAATACTGTACCTAAAGGCAGACAACAACACCACGGAGTTTTTCATGAAAGACGGCCGGGTGGTAAACGCCTACAAGACGCTCAAGAGTTTTGAGGGGCAATTGCCCAAGAACTTTATCCGCATTCACCAAAGTTATATCGTGAACACCCACTACATTACCCGGATCAATTTTGGGCGGTCCATGTGCGGCCTAAAATCCGTGAGCGATCCCCTGCCCTTTTCCAGGAGCCACAAGGAGAAGCTGCAAAAGCTCAAGGAACTCAAGACCGCGGGTTCCCTTTTGCACCTCAATTGAGAATTCTTCCAAAAGCTTGCCAAATTCTCACAGATCCCTACCGTTTGCTTGCTTGCCTCCCCTTTTTTTCGCCCAAGGGCCCTCTGCCCTTAGCTTCGTGGTATCATTATTTGTAAACCATAAAATATAGATACCATGAAAAAAGTAGTCAGTAGTATTGCCGTGGCCATCATGCTCTTGGGCCTAGCCACCACCGCCATCAACAACGCCGCCCAAGAAGTGGATTTCCTGAACGACTGGGAAAACTTGATTGCCTGTGGCAATTGCTCACAAACAGAGGATTTCCGGCGCGGTAAGGACGGCAGGCTCGCGTAGCCCTACTTTTTTAACACTGATACAAAAAAGCCCCGAACCTTGGTTCGGGGCTTTTTTGTATCTTGGCCCCACGAAAGAAATCCCCTGCCCCCTTTGTGAAAAACGTCCTTGTTTCTGTTTGTTTGTTCCCCTTGCTGGTATCCTTCCTGGGCACCGGACAGGGCCAGCCTGGGGGCGGAGCCGCCACCAGAGATCCCACTTTGGACAGTGTGACCCATTGGATGGCCCTGGCCGAACAACGCCATGTTTCCGAGCACCAACGTTATGACCATTTGGAACGCGCACTTGAGCTGGCCAAAGGCCTAAAAACGGACAGCATCCGCCTACAAAAACTAAGTGCCCTTTCCTATCGGCTCAGCCGCGGTGCGCGCAACGACCTGTTCAGAAGGGCCAACTGGGGCGCCCAGGACTTGGCGCGGAAATTAAAGGATTCATTGGCCCTGGCCAATAGCTATTGGGACTTGGGCGACCACCACGTTGTGGCACATGCACAGGACAGTGCCTATCTCTTCTATTCCAAGGCCCAGAACATCTTTTCGGCCCAAGGGGAGGCCCTGCTCTCGGCCCGGATGCTCATCCAGATGGCCAACCGGCAGGAAAAGGTCAAGGACTACCTGGGCTCCGAGGCCAACCTCTTCGCCGCCATTAGGATCTTGGAACCCCTAAAGGGGTACCGCCACCTGTACCGCTGCTACAATGGTCTGGGCATCGTGGCCAAGGACCTGGGGCAATTCAATAGGGCCATTGGGTATTACGAACGAGCCCGGGGCTACCTGCAAAAGCTGGATGGGGAAACCGTGGAACTGCTGCGGAACAGCAACAATATGGGGGTGGTCTATCGGCAGAAAAAAGATCATGCCAAGGCCATTAACTTTTTCCAAGAGATTACCCAACACCCCAACATCAAAGAAAACCATCCCGAACTTTACGGCATCGCCCTAAACAATTTGGCCTATTGCAAGATTAAGCTGAGAGACACCGCCAAGGTGTTGTCCATGATCGAGGAATCCGTGAAAATCAACGATAGTCTTGGCAACGTCATTTCATTGGCATCAGCCCATTCCACCTTGTCCGAATTAGCCCTAATACAAAAGGATACCAGTATGGCCATACATCAATCGCAAATGGCGGTGGATTTATCGAAAAAAGGCGGTGATTTTTATGGTTTGTTGAACGTATTGGCCTTTCTCTCCCAAATCCATCGCCGCAAGGCCCCGGAATATGCGGCCCAGTACATAAAGTTGAACGACAGCCTGCAACGGACCGAACGCCAATTGCTGAACAAGTTTGCCCGCATACGCTATGAAACCGACAATTTTATTGCCCAGAACAAGCAGTTGGAGGCAGACAACGAGCTGCTGGCACAGGAGAAACGGTTATTGGTCTGGCTGGCCGTGGGCTTCATTTCCCTGGGTGCCGCCATTAGCATGATGATCAGCCAACGCATCAAGAACCAAAAGTTTCGGTTCAAGGAACAACAGCAGCTCAACAACCAGGAAATCTTTAACCTTATGCTGTCCCAAAAACAAAAGGTGGACGAGGCCAAACGCCTGGAGCAGAAACGCATATCGGAAGAGCTGCATGACGGCATCCTGGGCAAAATGTTGGGGGCCCGCATGGTGCTCACGGGACTGAACAACAGCAATGGAAACGGAGCGGTACAAGAACGGGCGCAAGCCATAAGCGCGCTCAAGAACGTGGAAAACGAAATCCGTTCCCTATCGCACGAGCTTAGCCACAGTGCCTACACCAAAATGAACAACTTCATCAATTCCATTGCCATTTATTTGAAGTCCGTGGAGGACAACCATAGCGTGAAAACCCATTTTTTGTACGAAGAGCATTTGGAATGGGACGAACTGAAGGGGGAAATTAAGATCAACATTTACAGAATTGTACAGGAATCCCTACAAAATGCCATAAAACATGCGGCCTGCTCTAATTTCTTTCTTACCTTTGCCTGGCAAGAGGATACCTTGATGGTTGACATTAAGGATGATGGCCAGGGATTTGACACCAAACGGATGAAAAAGGGCATTGGCCTGCGGAACATAGGTTCGCGCGTGAAGAAGCTGGGCGGTAACTGGGAGATAAAGAGCGGGGAACAGGCCGGTACCCAGATCCAAGTGTTGATCCCCTTATCGGAAACCATCATCTTGGCCTAAAACCATCCCATCCTTTACCTTTAACTTAAATTTATTGACTTTGTATGAATGTGGTGCGGATATTGGCGGTAGATGATCATGAGATGACCACCACGGGATATAAGTACATTTTGGAAGACCACAACTTCCCCAATTTCCGGGTACGGGTGGAAACGGCCAAGAACTTTGACCTGGCGGCCAAGAAAATAAAGATGTCTGCCAAGGGCATCCCCTATGACATTGTGCTGTTGGACATTCGTTTGGACAAAGACCCTGATGAAGAAGCCAAGACGGGAATGGAGCTGGGTGCCATAGTGCGAAAAGAGACGCCTACTTCCAAAGTGGTGTTCATGTCCTCCTTTAGTGACAATTACCGTATCAACAGCATTTTTAAACAGGTAAATCCAGACGGGTATATGGTAAAATCCGAGATAGACGAATTGTCGCTCCGGACCATGGTGGATACCGTGATGAACAACGACCCCTACTACACGGCCGCCGCCTTGACGGCCATGCGACGAAAACTGGGAACGGACATCACCTTGGATGCCCAGGATGAAAAACTGTTGTTTTTGTTGTCCAAGGGCGTCAAGACCAATGACATTGCGCCAAAGATTTCCATGTCGCACTCCACGGTGGAAGCCAGAAAGCGACAGCTCAAGCTATTGTTTGGGGTGAAAAACGGTAATGACCTGGCCTTGATACACGAGGCAGAAAAGAGAGGGTTCTTATAAAGTTGGCGGTGCCAGAGGGAAGGTAACGCTTGTTTAAACAATAAAAAGTAGATTTCCCCATAGGGAATGTGGTTTCCCAAAGATTAGGGGTGTGTATCATAGTAAAATATGAAGAACCAATTTGGGAGCTTAAAAATGGTGGGGCCAAAGAACCAAATACATCGCGTAAAAACCGGGCCCGTTCCGAGCTCAGATGCCCAGGGATGGCCAAAGTTTTTCATCTTTTTTGGTGATAAACCCTGTTTAAATGCATTTTAGCACCAAAACCTTGGATATTCTAAGGTTTTCCTTGGTCGCTGCTGCCCAAATAACCACTACTTTAGATTAAAAATTACGTATGCCTTTAAATTATAGAAAATTGGAGCGTTTGGTGGGTGGTTTGGAGACGGATACCAACAACCTTTCATTTCTGAAGGAATTCATCAATGCCATTGAACGCGACTATTTTGGTAAAGTGTCCCTGCACCAACATACCAAGGAAGAGAGCGAAACCACCCTTACCATAGACATTAACTGTCCCTTTGGCCTCTCGGACATGATGGAGCATTTTGAGGGCAAGCGTTGGGGGCACTCCTGCCAGGACGCCCTGCCCTTTCAGACGGCCTTCCGAAAGCTTGGCCAGAGAAACAACAAAGAACTGGTAATCAGTGAGATGAATTTTATCTTGAATGACAGTCGCATTGTCATTAAAAGACTTTCCAAGCACAGTATTGTAAACGAACTGAACAATATCCTGGGCAAATTGTCCAAGCATTTCATTTACTTCACCAAGGGTTTTATGGAAAACCCCTTTGAAATCCATGTGCCCGTTTTTGAGGATATGAACACCCTACAGGACAGGACGTACAACCACACCCCCGACTACTTGGCATACCAAAACGGGAAGGTAGATGAGGACTACTACAAGTTCTGGGCAATTTATCTGGAATCTGAATTGGAAGCCCAGGTATATGACGTTACCGAAAGGAAATTTGTTCCCGTGGCGGACATAGACCTTTGCCTCTGACCGGACAAAACTTAAACTTCCGTCAATTATTCCTTAAACATAATTGTCCTAATTTGGGGCTAGGCCTTAAAAATGGGCCTGGTGGACATCATTGCGTGCACCTCTTTCCTAACTTTTGAAATCACCTCGCCATCCTCAGGGTTGGTCAGTATCCGATCGATGAAGTCCACTATGGCCTTCATGTCACCGGTACCGAGACCGCGGGTGGTGATGGCGGCGGTGCCAAAGCGGATGCCCGAGGTAACAAAGGGCGACTTATCATCAAAAGGCACCATGTTTTTGTTTGCGGTAATATCTGCCTTTTCCAAGGCCTTTTCCGCGTCCTTCCCCGTAATGTTCTTGTTGCGCAGGTCTATGAGCATCATGTGGTTGTCCGTGCCGCCCGAGATGATGTGATACCCTTTGTTCACCAATTCGGCGGCCATCGCAGCGGCGTTGTCCTTGACATTTTGCATGTAAACGGCAAAGTCATCGGTAAGCGCCTCCCCAAAGGCAATGGCCTTTCCGGCAATGATATGCTCCAAAGGCCCACCTTGGTTCCCGGGAAAAACCGCCAGGTCCAAAAGGGCGGACATCTTGCGCAATTTTCCATTTTTTAGGGTGATGCCAAAAGGATTCTCAAAATCCTGACCCATGAGAATGAGTCCGCCCCTTGGGCCTCTCAAGGTCTTGTGGGTGGTGGTGGTAACGATGTGGCAGTGCGGCAGGGGATCATTGAGCAGCCCCTTGGCAATAAGCCCGGAAGGGTGCGAGATGTCTGCCAGCAAAAGTGCATCCACACTATCTGCAATGGCACGGAAACGGGCAAAGTCCATATCACGGGAATAGGCCGAAGCCCCGGCAATGATCAGCTTTGGCCGTTCCTTGGTGGCCATCTCCTGAATCTTGTCATAATCCAACAATCCAGTGTCCTGCTCCACACCGTAGAATACCGGATTATAAAGCCTTCCCGAAAAGTTCACGGGAGAGCCATGCGTTAAATGCCCCCCATGGCTAAGATCGAAACCTAAAATGGTGTCGCCCGGTTTAAGACAGGCGTGGAACACGGACGCATTGGCCTGGGAGCCCGAATGGGGCTGTACGTTGGCATAGGCCGCACCAAAGAGTTCCTTGGCCCGGTCTATGGCCAATTGCTCTACCTTGTCCACCACCTCACAGCCGCCGTAATAGCGCTTGCCGGGATAGCCCTCGGCATACTTGTTGGTAAGTACGGAACCACAAGCCTCCATGACCTGGGGGCTGGTGAAGTTTTCAGAGGCAATGAGCTCTATTCCGTTCAACTGTCTATTGCGTTCTTCCTCTATGAGTTCAAAGATGCGATGGTCTCGTTGCATTTCAATGATTTAATGAGCTGCAAAAATACAAATAGCAAGCGGTTTATACCATTTTTTAAGCCCCACGCCCTTTTTTTTATCAAACGGTCATCAACAATTGGGCGTGGCCTGGTAGCATTGAAAGGAAACTACCTTGGGGCAAGCCCGCCAGGCATTCATAAGAAACTGTATTTTAATTTCAAGGAAAGCCTCGGAGTATAAAACCCTTTGGCCGTGCCAGTGAAATCCGCGCCATCCCTATGTTTTAAGAGGGCGGCACACTATTCCTCTTATTTTTCCGTTCCATAAGGACTATGGCCACGACGGACTCAGGAGATGGCCCTAAAACCGATCAAAAAACTCGTATATTATGAAACAAGCGTTCCTTTTTTGTGCGTTGGTGATACTGGCCGCCTGTAGTGGCGTAAAGCGTACACAGGAAGATCTGAACACCGGCAACTATGGCGCCGTCATGGACAGGGCCATCCGGAACATTGCCGAGAACAAGACCAAAAAAAGCAACCAGCCCTTTATTGTGCTCTTGGAATCTGCCTTTAAAAAGAACACCCAACGGGAATTGGGAACTATTGCTTTTTTGCAAAAGGACGGCAACCCGGCGCATTTTGACAAGATCTACCAAAGCCTTGCCTCCCTTAACAGTTTCCAAGACCGGATCTCTTCCTTGCTGCCCCTCTACATAAACGATGAGAACCGTGAGGCCAGGTTCCAGTTCAACAACTATGATGACGACCTTTTGGCGGCCAAGGACAACTTGGTGCACTACCTCTATGACAATGCCAATGCGGCCCTGGCCAATGCCCGTGGCAAGGCAGATTACCGAAACGCTTACGAAGACCTCACCTATTTGGATGGGCTGCACCCCAATTTTAAAAACACCCGCGAGCTCATGGCCCAAGCCCATGCCAAGGGCATCAGTTATGTGTTGATCGAAATACAGAACAATACCGATAAGGTGATCCCCGCCCGGTTGGAAGACGAATTGTTGAACATGAGCACCTATGGCCTTGATGACCACTGGACGGCCTACCACACCAACAAGGTCAATGTGGACTATGATTACTTAATGTCGCTCTCCTTTGATGATATCGCCATATCCCCCGAACAGATACGGGAGCGGCAAATGAGCAAGGAACGCCAGATAAAGGACGGGTACCAATTGGCCCGGGACACCAACGGCAACATTGTCAAGGACAGTTTGGGCAATGAGATCAAGATCGATCGCTTTAAGACCGTTCGTTGCGATTTCTACCAATTTACCCAATTCAAAAGTGCGCAGGTTACCGGAATTGTGAGCTTCACGGATTTAAGGAGCCAACAACAATTGGACCAATACCCATTGACCAGCGAGTTTATGTTTGAGCACAGTTATGCCAATTACGAGGGCGATAAGCGGGCCCTGGACAATGATCTTGTGGCCTTGCTGCAGCTGGCACGGGTACCCTTCCCCACCAATGAACAAATGGTGTATGATGCCGGTGAGGACCTAAAGAACAATCTCAAACAGATATTACAGCGCCAGCGCTTCCATCCTTGAACATGAACCCCTGGGGATTTTCTTGCGGGAAATGGCTTTGATCTCTGCGCCAAGGACCGGTCACTTGGATCTTTCTTGACCCATTTCAGAACCGGACGCTTTACGGCGCCCCTTCTCCTGGATCCATTTGGAGAGGTATTTGGTGCTCTGGAGGCTGTGGTGCTGCAAGAGCTGCCCAATCACGTTCTGCTCCCGATGCCGCTCCAGGTGGTCAAACATGGTGGCCAAGGTATCAAAGAATGGCGGTAGCAGCTGGGATCTGTTGTATAGGGCATTAAGAATTTCCAAGCCGCCTTGTTGGCACCGTTGCCAAAGGGCTTTGTTTTCGAAGAGCTCGGTCGCTTTTTGCACAAAACCATCCGTATCCTGCGCCACGCCACCCGACCAGGGCAAGCTACCGTGCATGCCCTCTGTCCCGATGTTGGAGGTGACACTGGGCGTGCCACAGCGCATGGCCTCCGTAAGCTTGCCCTTGATGCCGGCACCAAATCGCAAAGGGGCCAGATGTACCCGGGCCGCACCCAGGACCTTGGCCAGATCGGGCGCCCAGCCGTGCACCAAAAACCGGGTGGCCGGTTGGTGCATCTCCAAAATGTGCTGTGGCAGATAGGCTCCATAAATGTGCAGGGAAGCTGCCGGAAGCCGTTTGCGCAGCTTGGGCCAGATGTCATTTTTCAAGTACTTTATGGCGTCCAGGTTGGGGGCATGCTTACCGTTTCCAAAAAAGATAACATCCTGCCGCGTTTCCCATTTTTTCCAGTTTCCAGTGGTTTGGTCGGTAAGGGCCTCCAATAAAAAAGGCAAATGATACAGGATGTTGGCCATTCCCGGCCACAGGCGTTCCAAGAGTTCCTGCTCAAAGGTGGAGACCAACAGGCTAAGGTCGCAACGGTAAATGCTGGCCACCTCCCGTTTGGCCATATCGCTCCCAAGCCATCCGCGCTCGGTTGCTTCAAGACCTTTGGCATGGGCATGTTCCCGGTACTTCCGCAAAGAATGGAGATCTTCCGTATTCAATATGCGAAGCGCCTTGGGGCGCTGTTGGGCCACCCGCCACCCGAATTGTTCCTCTGTTATGAAACGATCAAAAAGAACCACGTCCGGCGCCAACTCGCAAATAAATTCATCAAAACTGGGGTGGTTCAACACAATGGCCCTTTGGACTATGCCCAGGCCTTGGGCCAGGTCTTCCGAGTGCGGGGTGCGCTGTGCCGTGCTGGCAAAGGTAATGGCAAAATCGCGCTCCTTGAAGGCGTGGAGCAATTGCAGCATCCGGTGCCCGGCGGCAGTGGTGTTGGGCTCGGGCCAGTGGTATCCTATGACAAGCAGTTTTTTCAAGGGCGCGGGCATAGTGTGTGTTGGTGGGATGCTCTTGCCCTTACAACATCTGGGCAAATTTTCTGGAAATGCTGCTCCGAAGCTTGCGCTCATAGTCCTCTTCCAGCCATTCCTTATAGTTTTTGGTGTTGTTCATGATGCAATAAGAATACTGCTTTACCCTATAGGAAATCTCTTCCTTGAGCTGTTTGGCCAATATTCTGGCATCAAAGACATCCTCTGCGTTCTCCACGCAGATGGTAGCGTGCTGTTCTATGCTGCGTTCCAGGACCAACTTGGATTTCTCGCCATTGGCAAAACTCTTTTTGTACTCGGCCTTAATATCAAAATCTATGTTCTTGCTCTTGGCAAATTTTGCCCGTAGGTCTGCCGGCATTTCGTACACAAACTCCTTTTCAATCTCCTCATCGTTCTTGATGTTCTCCAAATAAAAGTCAGGGAAATGGAAGATTTCCTGCCAATCCACCGGAGCGTCCCACAGGCCAAAACGGGCAATGTTGTTGCCCATGTCCACCACGGAGAACTCTTCCTTGTTGGGCAAGTACCTGGAGCCCCTTCCGATCATTTGAAAATAAAGGGTCAGGGAGCGTGTGGCCCTGTTTAGGATAATGGTCTCCACCGAGGGCTCATCGAAGCCTGTGGTAAGGATGCTCACCGAGGTAAGGATGGCATCCGGGGTATTGGAGAACCAGTCCAATATCTCCCTGCGCTCCGTGGCCGTGTTCTTGTTGTCCAAATGCCGTATGTTGAGACCGGCCTTCTTAAAAGTTTCGTAAACGTAGCGGGAGGTGTTGATCCCGTTGTTGAAGATAAGGGTCTTGGTGCCCTTGGCAATGTCGTTGTAGGCCGTGAGCAATTTGCCCAGCATGCTGTGGTTGCCGTAAAACTCGTCCGAGGACTTCACGGTATAGTCCCCGTTAATGCCCAATTTCAGGGTCTGCAGGCTCACATCATAACTGTACATGTTGGCCTTGGCCAAAAACTTGTTCTTCACCAGGGACGAAATGGACTCGCCAACGATCAACTGTTTGTAGTTGTCCTTCATGGGAAGTTTTATGTTGGAACTCAAGGGAGTGGCCGTGACCCCCAATATGGTGGCCTCGTCAAAATATTTGAAGAGCTTGCGAAAGGAGTTGTAGTGGGCCTCGTCTATGATGACCAGCCCAATGTTGTTTATGGCCACCTTTTCTTCCTGCAGTCTATTGTTCAAGGTTTCCACCATGGCCACAAAGCACATGAACTCGTCTTGATCCTCCAGTTCCTTTACCTCGCTGTTTATGATCTTATTGTTCACGCCAAAACCGTGCAGCATTTTGGAGGTCTGGTGGCTCAGCTCTATACGGTGCGTGAGCACCACCACTTTTTTTTGGGTCTTTTTAATGTAGCGCTTGGCAATCTCACTGAACACCACCGTTTTGCCACCACCCGTGGGCAATTGGTACAAGAGATTTTGGTTCCCCGGATTGTTGTCCAAGAACGCGAACACCTTTTTTAGGTCTTCCTTCTGATACGCGTAGAGCGCTTTTTCGGATGTTTTTTTTGTGGTTTCCAAATACTGCCAGAGATCCGTTTGGGTCGTTTTCAACAAAACCCTACAAATTTAGGGGATTTTTAAGCCATTGAAAAACTGAATTTCCGCAAGGGCGGAAAAGTTATGAAACAGTTGTTAATAGCAAAATCCCACAACAGTGTTCGTGACCTTTAATACAGCGGCAGGCCACCAGAGGGCATTTTGGACCCACAACGGCCTTAGAGACTTCTCCCGGGACAGGCTCTATACCAAAAATGGGACAAAATTCGGATTAGGAGCTGTAAATATATGAAATTCAACTATTTGTGGTTAAACTTTGAACTTCATAATTCTTTTCATGTCAAACGATGATTTTTTATTGGATATCGCAAAATCATACTCGCCAAGCATATTTATATGCTGCCAAGTCATAATGGAACTACTCCTTATTATATCTAGCAGGTTTTCATACTCTGATTTGTCATTGACCCTTGACAATTTATCGGAGATTGATAGGTAATTCCAAAGGATTATAGAATTTTGTATCAAGTGTCTGCAAGATAACGCAATTTGTTGATCATCTTTAGTGGCCACCTTGAACTCCTGATTCCGGGCAAAAAATACAGCATTCGCAAAATCATGGGACAATTCCACCTTGTTCAATTGTTTCGTTATAGCCTGCCTTAAAGAAGTTTCGGTAAGATACCTTAGAAGAAATATGGTTTTATAGATTCGCCCAAGCTCCTTCAACGCCCTATACAATGGGTGCTGTTTTGAATATGAACTGAGCCTTTTCAATATTTCAGAGGCCTTTGATTCCCTTAGCTTAATCGTACAAAGGAGCCGCAATATATTATCCCATTGCGAGCCAAGTAATTTATCGTCTATAAGCTTTGCTTTTGACGGTAAGAGAACATACCCTTTTTTTTCATACTGTTTCCTTCGATTAGTCCTAAAGGTGTACAGTAATTGGTTACTATAATTTTTGATTCTTGGTGCGAAAAAAATTCCCAAGGTATTACAGATACCAAATATAATCTCGCTATACCCATGGGTGTCAGTTGAGTGTATATCGCTCTCTATATCCGAATTATGCATCAGGCCGTCCAGAACATACCCCGCTTCCCGTTCCGAGGTACTTATTATCGTATTATAAAAAAGCTTGCTCTTCTCATCGATAAAACTATATGCGGATACGCCTTTTCCTGTCCCAAAATATTTAAAGGAATACCTCGCATGCATCGATGGGACTGAAACCCCAAATTTTTGACCATCGCTCGAAGTATGTAAAGTGTCGCTGTCCCTTAGAAAAATTTTGGGGAGGGACAAACTCTCCGTTACGGATAGGACACGTCGGTTGGCCTCCTCTATATTTTCTTTGCTAAAGTACCATCTCACGGCATATTCCAACTTGTCGGCACCAATACCTTTAGAAATCTTACCCATTTTTCGCACCCCTATATTACAACCAAGACCCATTAGAGCGGCAAATAATAAATCATCCGAAATCCCTCTTTTTGAAGTCTTTCTACTATAATGTGTAAATGCGTCTGACATTTTCGTGGTGTACTTCACATCGGAAAGTATTTTGATTAGAGGCACATATAAGTCCTTTCCTAATATTGCAGCACATCCTTCGGATTCATCCGTTGTTGTTCTAGGAGTAATGACTTTTGGTTTCCCATTTCGACCGATTTTAAGATTTTTGTTCTCTTCAGCCTTTTCATTGGCATTTTGAAATTGACTATCCAGACGCTCCGAGATGGACTTTAAAAAAGTATTGAAATCTTGAATATCCGATAGGTTTGCCCTTTCAATAATTTCATTTCTTGTTTCCGACCAGACCATGGGGTGTATAAGATATTCATCAATGGACCTGTACTTGTCGGAATGTTCAAGGTTGAGTGAGCCGGCCTTTATATGGTCGGAAACCGCTTTGAAAAGAAACACCTTATAGAGTCCCATTTGATCATCCTCCAAATCGGCAATGACCCATTTGCGGTCTTTCTCGGAAACAAAAGCCATAGGGGATTTTGGCTTAACCCTACCATTTCTGCCCTTATAATCGAGTATTGCCTCTATAATTGAATCATCGGATGTTAAAGGATTGAATTCCAAAGCCTGTAAGATACCACCTACCTTGTTCTGGATTTTTCTATAGCCTTTGGAAAGCTGGGCATAAAGCATATGTTCTCTAAGTCTTTTCACATTGATCGAATCAATTTTTGTCAATTCGTCCAAGAGTTCATCCTGAAAAGATTTTCCCCCGTTCGGTATTATTCCCATCAACTGCTGGATTTTTTCATTTTCGGCCAACCTTTCCGAGTATAGGATTTCTTGGGCTTGTATCATCCTTTCTTTGGAGGAAAAGATGATGTTCCTGAGCTTTGAGAAATTCCTTCCGCCTGCTTTTGGCCCTACCATTTCGCCACTTAAAAAATCCTTGGATACTATTTTCTCGGTTTTGTTCAGATACCCTTGAACAGATTGAAGAAAGGTATCAACAAAGAGGTCTTGGCGCAACCTGAATTGATATACAATAAAAGCTATGAGATATAACCTTTTTAATGGTTTGCTACTAATACTATCGAATTGTATATGCTCGGCCTTAATTAGCCAGACGGCATAATAGTTGAGTAGTTCCTTAGAAATAGCAAGGTTCTCGATGCTTCCCTTTAGTTCATTATGAAGTTCTTTGATTATCTTAAAGTCTTCTAGGCTTTCCCTAATGTGACTAACAGCCATTCTCTGGTCCTGTTTTTTCAGTTTGGTAATTAAATATGGGTTCTGCGGATTAACTTCGTCGGGGTTCGATGGAAGCAACATAAGACCGTCCAACAGGTCTTTTTGTTCGTCCGTCAATAATTTTCCAGTTTTTACAACAAGATCCGATTCAAAGGAGTTAAGCGCAGCGCTTATTGCTTCTGCGAAGACATAGTACTTCGGCCGTTCACTATGATGTTCTTCCAGAAAATCCAAAAGGGAATGGAAAATATCTTTCGGCCTTAGGGCATTGCGGACAAGTGCTCCAGCTTCCTCTTTGAAGATAGGCTCGAATGTTTTGAATGGACGGTATCCTAAGATATCAAGTATAATTGGGCGGTGTTTCAAGTAATTGGTATAATTTTCACTAGTTAGGTCCAAAGTTCGGCGTGTTCCCACCAGTTTAGAAACGTATTCTATATCCGAAATAAGTTAGCCATCCCCCGTTTTTTAGTTGAGCTTTAAATTCAGTTGCCCGGGGAACGGATCGGGCACCGCAATTTCTATTTTCCATCTGATCCTTACCGGCATCAGCAGTATCGATACCACCTTGCTTATCTTGTAATAGATGAAGTTGACGAGTTCCCGGGGCACGTTTTTG
>NZ_JBLFEO010000034.1:0-43061 GCF_047345505.1 Maribacter aquimarinus
CGTACTGCCGGATCATCCCGATGATCTGGCTCTCTGTAAACTTGCTTTTTTTCATTGTCCCAAAATTTAAAGTTACTCATTTTCCCATTTTAGAGCACTCCGGATTTTGGGGTAGCTTTCAGTTACAAAAATCTTTTTAAAGGAATGTCAGATATTCAAAAGGAAGAGATTGAACGTTATACCAATGAAATTTTGAAAGGATCGATATTTGATTTTTTAAGGATTTTTGAGGAAAACGAGCAATTCAAAATAATTTACCAAGAAAACGGGAAACAGGTAAATCTTGTAGAGATAAGTGAAATGCTAAAGGCAGAACCCATAATTGAAAACGGTTGGATCGCCCGTTTTAGCAAAGAAGTAAAAGATGATGAGATGATCTAAAATCATTGTTTACAAAGGGGCCAAGTAAAAACTTGGCCTTTTTTATTCAAAAAACATGGAAGCATGCATGGCTAGCCGGGACATCTTGCTTATGCCAATATTGTGAGTGGGCACAAGAAATTTTGCCTAATGATACGCATCGTTCGATATGCTACTGGGTACGATCGTGACGGTTGCAACAGCAGGCGCCTCTTGCCGCTGGACAATGACTTTTACATGATCGTGAAACGGGATTGATCGCCCCTGCCACCTCCCTGGCTATTTCCAGTTGTGCCCGCTGAGCTTCAGGGCGGCAATGACAATGTCCTTTCTACTGATCTGGCCCACCAATATGTCGTTTTTCATCACCGGGAGGCGGCGCCTGTGGTGGGTGTCAAAAATACGGGCAGCATCAAAGATGGTCATGTCATGCGGAATGCTGTCTATTTCCCTGCTCATAAAACGTTCTACCCTCTTGTCCAGAATGGGAAGGTTAAAATAGCGACTCTCCGAAATCTGTTTCATACAGTCGGCCTCGGAGACCATACCCACCAAAAACCCATTGCTGTCCAACACCGGCCCTCCGGAAATGCGGTGTTTCGCAAAGGCCTCCATCACCTCCAAGATGGACTGTTCCGGTCTAAAGCTCACCAATTTTGTGCTCATATAGTCCGAGACCAATATGGGCGCTACAAACTCTTTTTTCTCAGTACTGCGCTTGCCTTGAAAGCTCTTGATACCCATACTATTTTGTTTTAAAGGTTGATTACTAAAGATAGGCAAAAATTATCAATTCCATAAAAAAGAACAGTACCGGTCATTGAGGACGCAATATTTTATATTTTTAGGGCACATCCAGACCTTATGAAAAAGACAGCCACCGTACTGACCCTGTTGCTCCTCATCTTGGCCACGTATTGGAGCTACCGATCGGAAACCCCCACCTACCGGCCGGATCGGGAAGCGGCGCAAGACCAGTTTTCCACCGATCGAGCCCTTGGCCACGTGGAGGCCATGTCCAAAGCACCGCATGCCGTGGGTTTTGCGGCCCACGCCAAGGTGCGCAAGTACATTGCCAATAGCCTGGAGGACATGGGCCTTACCGTGAGCTTCCAAGAAGGCCACACCGTGGGCGATTGGGGCAACTACAGTAAGGCCACCAACATCTTGGCCCGCATAAAGGGCAGTGAAAAGGGAAAGGCGCTGATGCTGATGAGCCACTATGACAGCAGCCCACATTCCTCTTTCGGCGCCAGCGATGCCGCCAGTGGCGTGGCCACCATTTTAGAGGGCATACGTGCCTTCAAGGCCCAAGGCACCCAACCCAAGAACGATATCATCATCCTCATCACGGATGCCGAGGAACTCGGGCTCAACGGGGCAGACCTCTTTGTAAAGCAGCACCCCTGGGCCAAGGAGGTGGGCCTGGTGCTCAATTTCGAGGCCCGGGGCAGTGGCGGCCCCAGCTACATGCTCTTGGAGACCAACCGCGGCAATGCCACCCTGATCCGTGAGTTCACCGAGGCCAACCCAAAATTTCCCGTGGCCAATTCCCTGGTGTACAGCCTGTACAAAATGCTGCCCAATGATACCGATCTTACCGTTTTTCGTGAGCAGGCAGACATAGAAGGCTTCAACTTTGCCTTTGTGGACGACCATTTTGACTACCACACGGCCATGGACACCCATGAACGGTTGGACCGCAACACCTTGGCGCACCAAGGCAGCTATCTCATGCCGCTCTTAAAGCACTTCTCCCAAAGCGATCTGGGCAACGTAAAAAGTTTGAGCGACAATGTCTATTTCAACATGCCCTTCTTTGGCATGGTCTCCTACCCCTTTCATTGGATCATGCCCATGCTCTTGCTTGGCTTTTTGGCCTTCTTTCTTATCCTGTTCCTCGGTTTTAAGAAAAAAGCACTCAGTGCCAGGGATGTGCTCAAGGGCTTTGTGCCCATGCTCGTGGCCTTGGCGGTGAACGGGACCGTGGGCTATTTTTCCTGGTCGGCCTTGACCTGGATGTATCCGGATTACCAAGATATGCTGCACGGCTTCACCTATAACGGCCACGCCTATATCCTGGCCTTTGTCCTCTTTTCGGTGGGCAGCTGTTTCTATGCCTACCACAAATTCCAGGTGGTGAAAACGCCAAACTTCTTGGTGGCGCCCTTGCTGCTGTGGCTGGTGATCTGCTCGGGGGCGGCCCTGTACCTAAAAGGAGCCTCGTTTTTTATTGTGCCGGTCTATGCCGCCCTGACCGCCTTCCATATTTCCCTGCACCAAAAAAACCCCAACCCCTACCTATTGCTCTTTTTGGGACTCCCCGCACTGTTTGTCCTGGCCCCTTTTATACGCATGCTTCCCGTGGGACTGGGCCTGAAGATGATGGTGGCCACCACGCTCTTGGTGACCCTGACCTTCTTTTTGCTCCTGCCCCTGTTCCTAAAATACCGCAACAAAAGGGCGTTGGGGCTCTTGGCCGGACTCTTGGCCCTGGGCTTTTTGGTATCGGCCCACATGCAGTCCGGTTTTGACCCCGATCGGCCAAAGCCCAGTAGCCTGCTCTATGTCTTGGATTCCGATACCGGCAGTGCCCAATGGGCCACGTACGAAAAACAGCTCTCTACCTGGACGCAGCCCTTTTTTGAGGAAGGCACTTCACCAGCCGGGTCCTTGGGCAAAACAACCATTAGCAGCAAATACGGCAGTGGCTTCAGTTATGTGGCCCAAGCACCGCCCAAACAAATTGCCCCGCCCTTGATCACGGTGGAACGGGACACCGTGGTGGGCAATGTACGGGTGGTGGACCTGTGCATCATGCCACAACGCCCGGTAAACCGGCTGGAGGTCTTTTCGGAAGGTGCAAGCATACAGGCCGCCACCGTGAACAAACTTCCCTTGTCCGAGCACTATCTGAAGAACAGAAGGGGCAATAGACTGGTAACGCACTACATCTCGGACAACGCCTACACCGAGCTGTCCCTTACCCTGGAGGCCAACACACCCTTGGAACTTACCCTGTACGAAGCCTCCAACAACCTCTTGACCCACGATGCTTTTAGTGTGCCCCAACGGCCAGAAGACATCATCCCCATGCCCTTTGTGCTGAACGATGCCGTGCTCACCATTAAAAAAATAACACTTTGAGCACCACCATTGGCATTATGGGCTGCGGATGGCTGGGACTGCCCCTGGCCAAAGAATTGTTGCACCAGGGGTACGCGGTGAAGGGCACCACCACTTCGGCCGAAAAATTGGCCCTGCTGCAAAAAGAGGGGATTGTACCTGCTTTAATAAAACTCACGGAAAAAGGCATTCAGGGAGATATGGCCACGTTCATCGCAGACGTTTCCGTGCTGGTCGTGAACGTCCCGCCCGGACTGCGTGGCAAAGCGAAACCGGAAAACTATGTGGCAAAAATGGGGCAGCTGGTCCGCAGCCTGGAAAACACCAAGGTAAAAAAGGTGCTCTTTGTGAGCAGCACCTCTGTCTATGGCGATGCCACGGGAACCGTGACCGAAGAAACCGTTCCGGTGCCCAGCACGGCCTCGGGCAAACAGCTGCTGGAAGCGGAGAAGGTATTCCGGGAAGAAACGGACTGGGCCACCACGGTGTTGCGGTTTGGCGGCCTCATTGGACCCGACCGGCACCCGGTACGCCAATTGGCCGGACGTGAGGGCCTGGCCAACGGAAACGACCCGGTGAACCTCATACACCTGGACGATTGCCTGGGCATCATGGCATCCGTGATCACACAAAACATATGGAACACCACTTTGAACGGAGTGTACCCGGCACACCCAAAAAAGCGGGACTACTACGGAAAGATGGCCCAAAAACTGGGCCTTGAGCCGCCAAAATATGGCATGGCCGCCAAAAGCAACGCCAAAAAGGTGCGCAGTTGTAAGTATTTTCTATTAAACACGTATGTTTATAAAACTAAAATAGAAACCTAAAATAGTGTTAACTCGATGAAATACGCAATAAATTAACATTTATGGCCGTTAGTATATAGTTGATTTAAAATTGTTTAGCCTTTTTCGCAGTTTAAAGGTCCTGACATAAAAAAATGGAAACTATGAAAAATACCAATGTGGGGCGCAAGATTTTTACCGAGTTGGACCATCTTATTGCATTGAGCACCAAACACCCCAAAAGATTCAAGAGATTTGAACGTTTGCACGTGGCACTCCTCAAGAAGTACTACAAGGCAACGGATGTGGAAATGGACTATCACAGAAACCGGGTAAAAATGAACATTGTGATGGACGAAAATGCCTTTTCCCACAAAAAAGTGGTCACCGACCTGGAGGTGTTGCCCACCAATATGATCTATGCCAATTTAAGGCAGTTCTTGACCTCTTGCATAGACACCAATGACCAAAATTTGGGCTTCTACGCGCGGTTGCTTCGCTCTTTCTCCAATAAAGGGGCGGCTCTGGAAATGGCCTGAGACGGACTACAAAGACAAAAAAACCGCTTGGAACACATCCAAGCGGTTTTTTGTTTTTGGATTCGGCTGAAACGGATGGATGCCCTTGTCCGAAAATCGGGCCATTCTGCCATCCGAGGTTTTCCGTGCCGTACCCATTGGTTTTAAACCCAAAACAGGCACGGGAAAAAGGAGTACCGTCCGAGCTACTGCGAACATTGCCGCTGCGCTACTTTTTTACGAGGTAACCATAGCGGTGCCATGCTAAAATCGACACAACCCCAGTATTCATTGTATCCCAAACCTTCATAACGAAGTCCCAATACCTAATTTGGCTTAAACCCAGGTTAAGCAATAGAAATTCCATTACGGCTGTAAATCCCTTCAAAATCAATCGTTGCACTGACTTTTGCTCACTCACCGTAGCGATGGCTACGCCTCAATCGCAAAAGTCTTGATTTTATTGGGCTTTACACCCTCACCACGAAAGTCTACTGCATAATCTGGGTTAAACCTACCCCCAAAAAGGCCATTTAATACATTCCTTAACAGCTTCCTTTAAAATATTTTAATAGTTTAGCGCACTTTTAAATTATGTTCTTATAAAATGAGCCGCAACAATACTGGATACCAACCAATATGTTGCTTGGCGAATGACACCCGCCTGAAACGGAACGGGCAGGTCTGACCTTTAAAAACAAATAAATAACAACAGATGAAACGATTTCTCTTGGCAGTGGCCCTAATGGGCAGTCTAAGCACTTTTGCACAGACCCAATCGGATTTATTGAAGCATTATGAGGATTTTTACTATCAAATGCGGATGCAGGGCGATGTGGACGGCATCATAAACGCCCTTACCCATCTCCATGTGCTGGCCCCGTCCCAGGCAAGGTTGGACACCTTGGCCTATATCTATGCAGATGACAATAGACACATGCAGGCCCTGAACACCATTGGCATTGAAAAGAAGGCCACGGACTCCGATCTGGCCGTGCAGGTGAAAGCCATCTCCCTAAAGGCCATTAACCAGCCAAAACGGGCCCTGGAGCATTTTGAAGTACTGTACCAAAGAAACCCAAATGCCTATTTGGCCTACGAACTGGCGGATCTTAAGATACAGACCGGGGACAATACCGGGGCGCTCACCAATATAGAATACGGCATTGCCAATGCCAAGGACGATATGAAATATGCCTTCTACGAGCGGCAACAGCCCTACGAAGTGCCATTGAAAGCGGCTTTCCTTCACCTTAAGGGCCTGGTGCAGTTCAATACGGACAAGGAGAACATTGACGCGGCGGTGGCTTTCATGGACGAGGCCCTTGCCATTGAACCCAATTTTAACCTTGCCGGACTTAGCAAGCAGGCCTTGTTGTCCAGGAAGGAAAAGGCGGCAGAGGAAAACAAAGAGGAGTAAGCCCCACCAAAATAAGAAGTACCGCAACAGCACTATGGAACCCCGGCGAAACGTCGGGGTTCTTTTTGCCCTGCCACGCATGATCCAAAATGTAATACCATTTCCCAATGGAAAATAAGCCGATAAATGGTTTCTTTTTTCGCCCTACTTCAACATAAAAATAAGCCGTAGCTCGGCTATGCCTGATTTTTCTTTTTCGCAGGCCAAAAAAATAATTCCATTTCTATGGCTGCATTTCAAACGAGAACTGGTACAACATCTTTATGGGCCACACGCAATTTCTTTTAGGTAAACGCCGGCAGATGCCATCCCTCAATCAGGGGCCCGGGCAGCGGGCCACCTCCCAGAAGGACTAAGGCACCACACTGTCCTTTTTCATCTGCATGCCCTCTTGGATGAGCTCGTCCGGAAGCACATAGTTCACCATAATGTTGAACTGGGATCGCAGGTCATTGAAGGCCTCGATCAACTGCTTTATGGACGCTTCGGGGTTCTGGCGGTAGATTAGATCGCCCTTGACCTTCAAAATAAAGGTTTTTACCACCTTTTGCCGGCCCTTGACCTGGGGTGCATTGAAGCGTTCCGGATATTCAGAGGCCTCCAAGGCCTTTTGTTTTTCCACCAGATCGTCCACCACCAGCACAAAATCTTCGCGGTATTCGGTATCATAGATGCGGTTGAAACCGGCCTCGAAATCCTTATAGGCCTGCCAGTTTTCCAGTTCTTGCCGTGCCTTTGCGTTCACCGTTCCCAACTTGGGCAGGTCCGCGGGGGCCACTTCCCATCCCGAATCTGCCAACTGTTCCGTATCCCTTGGGGCATCGGCACAACCGAACAGGAACGTAAAAACCAAAATGGAGCGCACTGCTTTTTGCATGGAACGAAGGTACACATTTTAAGAAAAGGTATCTTTGCGCCGCATTCCATTTAACTTTCATTTTGTATGGACAAGTACATCCTTATCATTGGTGCCTGCGGGCAAATAGGCACGGAGCTTACCCTGGCCCTGCGGGCCAAGTACGGCAATGAGCGCGTCATTGCCAGCGATATCCGTGAAGGACAGGCTTCCCTGATGGGTTCCGGACCCTTTGAGCTTTTGGATGCCACGGACACCAATGCCCTGGAAGAGGTGGTGGCCTACTACGAGATCAACGAGGTGTACCTTATGGCCGCCATGCTCAGTGCCACGGCAGAGAAGTTTCCCATGCGGGCCTGGAACCTGAACATGAGCTCCCTCTTCAACGTGCTAAACCTGGGCAAGGAGCGGAAAATAGAGAAAATCTTCTGGCCCAGCAGCATCGCGGTCTTTGGGCCCAATACCCCTAAGGAGAACACCCCACAGCACACCATCATGGAGCCCAGTACGGTGTACGGTATAAGCAAGCAGTCCGGCGAACGTTGGTGCGAATACTACTTTAACAAATTTGGGGTGGATGTGCGAAGCCTGCGCTATCCGGGCCTCATCAGCTGGAAAACGATGCCGGGCGGCGGCACCACCGACTACGCCGTGGAAATATACCACAAGGCCCTGGAAGAGAACCATTATTCCTGCTTTCTGGAAGAAGGCACCGCCCTGCCCATGATGTTCATGGACGATGCCATCCGGGCCACCATACAGCTTATGGAAGCGGACACGGCCAAGGTAAGGCTCCGATCTTCCTATAACTTGGGGGCCATGAGCTTTACCCCAGAAGAGATGGCCAACAGTATCCGGGAACACCTGCCCCATTTTACCATGGCCCATGCCCCCGATTTTAGACAGGCCATTGCCAATTCTTGGCCAGCCAACATTGACGATACCCCCGCCAGGGAAGATTGGGGCTGGCGGCCCAAGTACGACCTCAAGGCCACGACCATGGAAATGTTGGCCAGGTTACGGGACAAGAAAGCGCGCTAAGGCCCTTATCTTTTCTGCAGCCACCGGTATTCCACAAAGGCAAATTGCTTGCCGTCCGGAGACCATGAAGGCACGTTCATGCTGCCCTGCCCCCCAATAAAGGTGTACAGGGTACGGGTCTTTCCCGTGGCCATGTCGTACAACCGCAAAGCCACCTCTTTCATGGGCGGGTGGGCGCTCCCCTGATCTTTTAGGTACGCTAGGTAAACGAGCTGCCCGCCGTTTGGCGAAACATGGGGAAACCAATTGGAATAACCGTCATGGGTCAACCGTACCGCATTGCTGCCGTTCACGTCCATGCGCCAAAGCTCCATGGACCCCGAGTCCATGGCGTTGTAATAGATGTGGCGGCCATCTGCGGAGAACTCCGGACCGTCCGATAGGCCGGGCGTATGGGTTAGTTGCACTTCCGGACCGCCCACCACCGGCACCACAAAAATATTGAAGCTGCCGTTGCGCTTTGCCGTGTAGGCGAGCATCTTCCCGTCTGGCGACCATCCGTGCAAAAAGGAGGGCACGTTCCGCGTAACGCGCACAGGGTCGCCTCCGGTAATGGGCACCGTAAAAATACAGGAGGTGAGCCAGCCCTCAGGGCCGTCTTCCAGATTATGGCTCAGGGCAATGGTCTTCCCGTCGGGGGAAATGACGTGGTCGTTGTTGCACCGCACCGCACTGCCGGTGTCCAAGAGCTGTTTCTTGCCGTCCAGGAACACCTTGTACAGGCGCCCGCCTTGGTTAATGATGAAAAAACGCCCGTCCAAGCTCCAATTGGGTGCTTCAAAATGGGCATCTTCGGCCAAAATGACCCGACGCTCGCCGGTCTCCACATGAAAGGTCTGCAGAATGGAACGCACCCCATCTTGCGACCAAGTCCCTTGCGTGGCCAAGGCCATCATCCCCACTGCCAAAGCTCCAACTATGTTGTTCTTCATTCAAAAAAGATACAAATTATTCCTGTCCACATCGGCCCATCGACCAAAAAACCTACCCCCTGCCCCATCATTTGGCTTGGCCACAGCCAGCTCCAAAAGACCAACACCCTGCCCATTGGTGGGAAAAAACAAGGGCACACCCACCTTTGGGCCATGGAGGCTCCTGGCGTAAGCGGCACACAAACAAGGTTTTGGCAAGGAAATTGTTGCATGGGATGCCCCCAGTCCCTAATTTTGATGTATTAAAAGGAAAAAAATGAACACGTTTGGAAACGTATTGCTTGTCTTTATGACCGTGGCCATCACCACGGCCTTCACTGCGCCCCCGACCGAACAACGTGGCAAGAACCCAGGTGACATCGTAGGGGTCTGGATGCCCAGCGAAGGCACGGCCTACATTAAGATCTTCAAGGAAAAAGGCAAGGAGAAATACCACGGAAAAATCGTTTGGCTCAAGGAACCCAATGACGAAGCCGGAAAGCCAAAGACAGATCCGGACGGAAAGGCCATTTTAAACATGCTCAACCTAAGGGACTTTGTCTTTGAGGATGGGGAATGGGTGGATGGCACCATTTATGACCCCAAAACGGGCAACACCTACTACAGCAGTATTGAGATGGTGAACAAGAACAAACTGGAGGTACGTGGGTCCTTAGATCCCTTTGGCCTTGTGGGCCGCACGGACACTTGGGTGCGCATGAAGACCAAATAAGCCCCAAATGACAAAACATCTTTTAGCATGCCTTTTCTTTTTCCTGATATGCCCTTGGGCCATAAAGGCGCAGGACGAGCCGCCCATTGAGGAAGAAGGGGAAGAGGAAGTGGATTATGCCAACTTGGTGCAGACCATGGAAAACAAGGCCTTTGCCACCTCCCGTATTGTGGGGCAACTGCCCGTAAAAATCTTTAGCCTTGGCTACGACCTACAGACCCGGCACACATTGGAACCAGCTGCATTTGCCCCTGGGATGGCCGCGGGCGAAAGCACCATTAACAGTGCCCGGGGACTGCGTTTGGGCATTAATTATCCGGTATATTCCAAAAATAATTTTTTGCTAAATCTTGGGCTCAACTATGCCGCGACCCAATATTCCTTTACGCAGAACACCACCATGGCCAGCCACCCCTTGGCACAGGCCCTGGAAAACAACGGACTAAAAACCTTGGGGTTCACGGCCACCGGATTTAAACCCTTGGACAGTAGGCGTTATCTCATTTTCCAGTTCGGGGCCAACCTTAACGGGGACTACAGCTTCAGCAACATGCAATCCTTGAAATACACCCGTTACAGTGGCGCGGCCATATATGGCATTAAAGCCAACGAAAGGAAAATGTGGGGCCTGGGCATTAGCCGTACCTATCTGGGCGGATCACTGAACTACCTGCCCGTGTACTATATGCTGTACACTGCCAAGAACGAAAAATGGGGCCTGGAAATGTTGCTGCCCGCCCGGTTTCAGTACCGCCGTAACATCAATGACAAAAATCTGTTGACCATGGGTTGGGAGATCGAGGGGAACACCTACCGGATAAACAATGATCAAAACCAGTACAACCTGCCCTACAACGATATGGAATTGAGAAGGTCCGAACTGCGGTTTCGCATGGGCTGGGAACACGCCCTGAGCAACCAAATATGGCTTTCTGCCCAGGCAGGCTACCGTTACAATTGGTCGTTTGACCTGGATCGGGGCGATTTTTTCAGGCCTTTTGGAGACGATACGCCCTTCTTGGCCGAAAACGACCTTGGGAATCCGGCCTATTTCAACCTCTCCCTGAACTGGGTGAGCCCTTGATCTCTTGGGTCGGTGTAAAACGGTACAAAGACCGCCGGGGGCACCCTGGGTACCGGCCAGACGGCACTAAGGCAGTTGATGTCGTTCAAAAAAAGACCACATCAAGTCACTGGCGCTGAACTGTGTGCTCATTTCCACACTGGGCAGAGATTGCCCTCCCGGCCAGGAATGACCTCCGTCACGACTCACGTACCACTCGATCTCCGCACCGCCATCGCATGGCCCGTATCTAAAATGGTCATAACCGTCTTGGGCTGAAAAAACGAGCTCCACTGGGTCCGGGCAGTTGTAGTGGTCGGCCATTATGGCCATGGTCTCCTCCACGGAGGGAAAAATCAAATCTATGTTGGGGGCATCGGATGGCCCTCCGTTGTACGGGGCCGTGGTGTCTTGGTAGGAATGAAAATGGATAATGGGCACGTTGCGCTCAGGTTCAAAGGGAAAATCCTGCAAAACGCCGGCCACCGCACCCACCGCAGCAAAACGATCGGGGTGTTCGTTGGCCAGCCGGTAGGCCATCTGGCCCCCGTTGGAAAAGCCCGCGGCATAGACCCGCTTGCCATCCACGCCCAAGGTCTGCTCCAAGGTGTCCAAAAGGTCCATGATAAAACCTACATCGTCCGTATTGAGCAGGGTGGCACCGGGACAACAGTTGCCGGCGTTCCAGGTTCTAAAACCCAAGGTTTCCACCCCCTCCGGATAGACCAGGATAAATTTTTCCCGATCGGACAGTTGGGACATCTGGGACTGGGCCGCAACGCCCTCGTAACCCAACCTCCCGCCACCGTGCATCATAAAGAGCAAGGGGTACTCCCGGTCTTCTCCATATCCTTCGGGCAAATGCACAAAATAGGTGCGCTCCTGCCCATTGACCATGATGCTCGCATAAAATTCCTTTTCGGGCACCCCGCCAGGGGCATCGTCATCTTCCGTATTGCAGCCGGCGCACAAGGCCAGCAGTACCAAACATAGGTACCATGTATTTGCTTTTGCCATCATTTTCCATGGGTATGTAAGATCCCTCTATGGAGAACGCAGCTAGGGCCCAATTATTATGGGGCGGGCGGCCCATTAGCTTCCGGTAAACCTCAGCTTTCGCTCTATGTCCAAGATCATTTCGTTGGCAATGTCCATACCGGTGGCGTTTTCTATGCCTTCCAGACCGGGAGACGAGTTCACCTCCAACAAGAGCGGGCCCTTGTTGGAGCGGATGATATCTACCCCCGCCACGGCCAGATTAAGCACCTTGGCCGCCTTGAGCGCCAGTTTTTTCTCTTGGCCCGTAATCTTTATGATGGATGCCTTGCCTCCCTGATGGATATTGGCCCGGAACTCCCCTTTTTGGGCCTGCCGCTGCATGGAGGCCACCACCTTGCCATTGATCACAAAACACCTAATGTCCTGCCCATTGGCCTCTTTTATGAACTCTTGTACCAGAATGTTGGTGTTTACGCTCTTAAAGGCATTGATGACGCTCTCGGCCGCCTTGTTGGTCTCGGCCAGGACCACGCCCTTACCCTGGGTGCTTTCCAACAGCTTAATGATCAGCGGCGCCCCGTTGACCATCCTGATCAGGTCCTTGGTGTCCATGGGGCTTTTGGCAAAGCCGGTTATGGGAATGTGGATGTCGTTCTTGGAAAAGAGCTGTGAGGCAAACAGCTTGTCCCGAGATTGGGCTATGGATTCCGCCGGGTTCTGGCAATAGACCCCCAGGTTTTGGAACTGCCGTATCAAGGCACAGCCATAAAAGGTGATGGCCGGTTTTATCCTGGGGATGACGGCATCGAACTCGTTGAGGATGTTTCCTCCCCGGTAGCGGATTTCGGGCGAGTGCGCATCCAACTTCATGTAGGCGTGCTCCACGTTCAAAAAGACCATTTCGTGCCCACGGGCCTGGGCCGCCTCCATGATGCGCTTATTGCTGTACAGGTCTGGGTTGCTGGCCAAGAGTGCGATCTTTAGGCCCGTTTTCTCTTTGTAGAAGGGCCGGTACATCAATTCTATGGCGGCATCGGTGAAGGCCTTGACCTTAAAGCTTTCTGCCGGGTTTACCACATAACGGCCAATCAGGGCCTCGCGCCCCAACAGCATCCTGAATTCCATGGTGTCCCTACTGGCCAGGGTAAGCTCAATGCTAAACGTGTCCGTGCCCAAGGTCACCGAGGTGCTGATCACCAAACGCTCTTCCGATATCCCGGAAGAACTCTTTACCGTGCGCCGATCTACCAGACGGGCCTCGCAGCCAATGGCTATGCTACGGTTGTCCTGCAAGGGGTTCACTTCAAAACGAACCCACTCCTGACCGCCCTTGTTCACCATTTCTATGTTGGTGGCCTGTATGGACGAGGTCTTGGCACCGGAATCCACCCGTGCCTTGATGGCCGGAATGCCCAAGGCGCCAAACTGGCACCATTCCTCACTTCCTATCACTTTCAATTCTTTCATTCCATCTTACGTTTGTTTGGCCTTTTGGGGCGGCAAAGGCTTTGTGCCCCCGGCCAAAAGCCTTCATTTCTTCCGAAGCTCAAAGAGATCGGTTCTTCTGTCCTTGAGGTTGCGCACGGCCCCGAACTGATTGAGTTCCCTGAGGAGGTCAATGTCCACATCGGCAATCAATATCATTTCCGTATTGGGCGTGGCCTCTGCCTTTATGCCATTGGTGGGAAAGGAAAAGTCGCAGGGCGTGAACACCATGGACTGCGCAAACTGTATGTCCATGTTCTGCACGTTGGGCAAATTGCCCACACTACCGGCAATGGCCACATAGCACTCGTTCTCTATGGCCCTGGCCTGGGCACAGTGCCGCACCCTGGAATAGCCGTTCTGGGTATCGGTGAGAAAGGGGACAAACAGGATGTCCATGCCCTCATCGGCCAACAAGCGGCTCAGTTCCGGAAATTCCGAATCGTAACAGATGAGCACGCCTATCTTACCGCAGTCGGTATCAAAGGCCTTTAGCTGTGCCCCCCCTTGCATGCCCCACACCTTGGCCTCGTCCGGGGTCACGTGCAGCTTTTCGTACCGCTCCATGCTCCCGTCCCGGCGGCACAGATAGCCCACATTGTACAAACGGCCATTGATCATTTCGGGCATGCTCCCGGAAATGATGTTGATGTTGTGGGTGATGGAAAATTCAGAGAATTTTTGCACAATGGCCTCGGTGTGCTTGGCCAGTTCGCGTATGGCATCGGGTGTGGACAAATGGTTGTCCTTGGCCATCAACGGGGCATTGAAAAACTCGGGGAACAGGGCAAAATCCGATCTATATCCGGACACGGCATCTATAAAATACTCGGCCCGCTGCAACAGTTCTTCCAAATCCCCATAGGGGCGCATCTGCCATTGTATGAGCCCGAGACGAACGATCTTTTTCTTGGTGGCCGCCTTTTTGGTGGGTTTTTGATAATAGATATTGTCCCATTCCATTAAAATGGCAAACTCGTTGGACGCCCTATCGCCCGGCAAATAGCCTTTCATGACCTTGGCGGGATGAAAATCATTGCTGATCTGGAAATTGAGCACCGGATCCTGGATCTCCTTTCTGCGCACCTTGGCTATGTACTCTTTTGGGGTAAGTTCTTGGGCGTAGGTATGGTAATTGGGCATCCTGCCGCCAAAAACAATGCCCTTTAGGTTCAGTTTTTCGCAGAGTTCCTTCCGGTAATCGTACAATCTCCTGCCCAGGCGAAGCCCCCTGAACTGCGGTTTAATGAAGACCTCTATCCCGTAGAGCACGTCCCCGTCATGGCGGTGCGTGCCAAAGGAATAGTTGCCCGTGATCTCCTCGTAGGTGTGATCGTCATCGTACTGGTCATAATCCACGATAATGGAAAGGGCCACACCGGCAAGCTGCCCGTTTATCTTGATGACCACCTGCCCTTCCGGAAACTTCCCGATGAGGGCGGCAATATGGTTCTCCGTCCAGTAGGCCCCCGGCATGTTCGCATAAGCGGAGATCATGGCGGTTTTGAGTTCCTGATAATCATCAAGATCCAAAAATTTCAATTCTATATTTTCTATCTCCTCTATGTTCATCTGCGGGAATAAGGCGGGTTTGGGGGCGGGCAATGGGGGTCGGGGCACCAAGGTGGCCCGGCTCTTTTTGCCGCTGGGCCGTTGGGTGCGTGGGCGCCGTGCCAATGGTTATCCCTTGTTTTGGTGCGGTTCGGGGGCACTAATCCCCTTCATCTTCGTCATTGGCCAGCTCCTCTGGCGTGGGATCCACCACGGCGGTTGGGTCATCGTCATCAAAATCGGCATAGTCGGCCGCATCGTAGTTGCCCATCGTGTACTCCAGTTTTTCACTGATCTTAACCAGGTACTTGGTGTCTTCGGTGATCACCTCTACCGCCTCGATGCGCTCTCCCTTGGCGTTGCGGAAGGAAATGACATCGCTATCGCCGTACCCGTCCGGATACCGCTCCACGGTAAGCTTCAAGACTTCCGGGGTCAATTTCTTGAAATCGACGATGACTTTCTTTAAATGTGCGTGCTTGTCCATAATTACATGTCCAAAAGATACCCAAAAATTAACGGCGCCACAATAGTGGCATCACTTTCTATGATAAATTTTGGGGTGTCCACATCCAGTTTGCCCCAGGTGATCTTTTCATTGGGCACGGCACCCGAGTAGGACCCGTAGCTGGTGGTGCTGTCGCTGATCTGGCAAAAATAGCTCCAAAAGGGCGTGTTGGTGCGCTCCATGTCCTGGTACAGCATGGGCACCACGCAAATGGGGAAATCCCCGGCAATACCACCACCGATCTGAAAAAATCCGATGCCCCCCGAGGTGTCCGGGTTGGAGTTATGGGTGTACCAATCTGCCAAAAAGGTCATGTACTCTATGCCGGATTTCATGGTGCTGGCCTTAAGTTCGCCCTTTAACACGTAGGAAGCAAAGATGTTCCCCATGGTGCTGTCTTCCCATCCGGGGCAGATAATGGGCAGGTTTTTCTCCGCTGCGGCGTACATCCAGGAGTCCTTGAGGTCTATCTCATAGTACTGTTCCAGTGCTCCGGAAAGGAGCAGCTTGTACATGTACTCATGCGGCAGGTAGCGTTCTCCCTTGGCATCGGCATCCTTCCATATCTTTACAATGTGCTGCTGTATGCGGCGAAAGGCCTCCTCTTCGGGGATGCAGGTATCGGTGACCCTGTTCAGTCCTTTTTCCAAGAGGTCCCACTCGTCCTGTGGCGTCAAGTCCCTATAGTTGGGAACGCGCCTGTAGTGCGAATGTGCCACCAAGTTCATGATGTCCTCTTCCAAATTGGCCCCGGTACAGGAGATGATGTGCACCTTGTCCCTGCGGATCATTTCGGCAAAGATCTTGCCCAGTTCCGCGGTGCTCATGGCACCGGCCAGGGACACCAGCATCTTGGCGCCCTTGTTCAACTGTGCCTCGTATCCCTTTGCGGCATCCACCAGGGCAGCTGCGTTGAAATGCAGGAAATACTGCTCCATAAAACCGGAAATGGGTCCTTTAGTCTTGTTCATTTTCAAATTTTAAAGGGGTGTTTTTCTTGTTCTGCACATCATAGGTGCTCTCATATTCGTCATAAACGGCCTGTCCCTTGAATTTATAGCTCAGCATCTTGTAATACAGTTTTGCGGCCAAAAAGTCGCTGGACTTGTCCGTCTCCTTGGGGCACAGCTCCACGATATCAAAACCCACCACATTCTTTTCTTCAAAGACCTGTTTCAAGAAGTCCAGGGTCTCGTACCAGAGCAGCCCGCCCGGTTCCGGGGTTCCGGTGGCCGGCATGATAGAGGGGTCCAGCGCGTCCAGGTCAAAGGTAATGAACACATGATCCGTACAGGCTTCCAGGACCTTGTCCGTCCAATACTCGTCCATGACCATCTCCTGGGCAAAAAAGGTCTTCTCTTGGTCCATAAAGGTCTTTTCAAGGGCGTCCATGGACCGTATGCCCACTTGCACCAGATTGGTGGTTTTACTGGCCTCGTGAACCGCGCAGGCGTGATTGCAGCTGGTGCCCCCATAGGTTTCGCGCAGATCGGCATGGGCGTCTATGTGCAGCACCGTAAGGTCTTGGAAACATTCGTTGAAGGCGCGGATGCTGCCAATGGAGATGGAGTGCTCCCCACCGAACAGTGTCACAAACTTATTGCGCTTTATAAACTCCTTGGTGGTTTTGTGCACGGCGTTCACCATGGCCTCCGGACTGTTGTTTTCCGTTATGGCATCGGCCAGGTGTATGCCCTGCAAATAGACCTCCGTATCGGTCTCAATATCGTACAGCTCCATGTTTTCGGAGGCTTCCAAAAAGGCTTTGGGCCCTTTGTCCGCCCCTTTGCCCCAGGTGCTGGTGCCATCGTAGGGCACGGGGATCAAGACCACCTTTGAGGTCTCCAATTGTGCGAATTTGTCCGGGATGCCGGCATAATTCCTTTTTGTGCTCATTTTATTCTATGGTTTGTTTTGGTATGCTTTGTGGCCTTTTTTTTGCAGCGGAGGGGCTTAGCCCACCTCTACCTTGAGCCCTTGGTCCTTTTTTTCCTGGGGCGCCTTTCCCTGGGCACCATTGGCACCGTTGCCGTAGCCCAGTATCTGAAGCAGGTCTCCCGCGTTCTGTTGTTCGCTGAAGAGCGCCACCGTCAATTGCCCCTCCCCGTCCCTGTCCAGGAGCAGGTGCTTGGGCTGTGGGATCAAACAGTGCTGCAGCCCGCCAAAACCCCCAATGGTCTCCTGGTAGGCCCCGGTGTTGAAAAAACCAATGTACAGCGGCTTGTCCCGTTTGTACTTGGGCAGGTAAATGGCGTTCATGTTCTGTTCGCTGTTGTAATAGTCGTCGCTGTCACAGGTAAGGCCGCCCAGGAGCACCCGCTCGTACTCGTCATGCCAGCGGTTTATGGGCAGCATGATAAAACGTTTGTTTATGGCCCAGGTATCGGGCAGGGTGGTGATGAAGGAAGAGTCTATCATGTTCCACTTCTCCCGGTCGTTCTGCTGCTTTTGGTACAGTATCTCATAGATGGCACCACCGCTCTCGCCCACGGTAAAACTCCCAAACTCGGTAAAGATGTGCGGTACGGGCACCTCGGCCTCCTCGCAGGTTATCTTTATCTGGTTCACGATCTCATCGATCATGTACTGGTAGTCGTACTCAAAGGCCAGGGAATTTTTTATGGGGAAGCCCCCGCCTATGTTTAGGCTGTCCAGGGAAGGACATATCTTTTTAAGGCGAACATAGACCCTGAGGCATTTGGTGAGCTCGTTCCAATAATAGGCGTTGTCCCGGATCCCGGTATTGATGAAAAAGTGCAACATTTTAAGCGAGACCCTGTCGTTTTCCTTGATCTGGTTCTCGTAAAAGGGCACAATGTTCCGGTACCCTATGCCCAAACGTGAGGTGTAGAACTCAAATTTTGGCTCCTCTTCCGAGGCAATGCGGATGCCCACTTGAAAATCTTCCTGGATCACCTCGGACAAGAGGCCTATTTCCTCATAATTGTCTATGATGGGGATGCAATTGGTGTGCCCTCCGTTAATGAGCCGGCCAATGTTCTCCACGTACTGCTCCCGCTTAAAGCCATTGCAGATCACATAGGTGCTGTCCGTGATGGTTCCAGAGGCCTTAAGCTCTTCCACAATGTTTATGTCAAAGGCAGAGGAAGTCTCTATGTGCACGTCGTTCTTCAGGGCCTCCTCCAGCACGTGCTTAAAGTGCGAGCTTTTGGTGCAATAACAGTATTTGTATTTGCCCTTATAGCCGTGCTTTTCCAGGGCTTGGGCAAACCAGCCCTTGGCCCTGTGTATGTTCTCTGAAATTTTAGGGAGGTAGGTGAATTTCAAGGGGCTTCCGTACTGGGCCACCAAGGCGGAAAGGTCTATGTCGTGAAAACGGAGCCGCTCCCCGTCCAGGGTAAACTCCTCTTGGGGAAAATGATAGGTTTGATCAATGAGATCACTGTATTTGGTTTTCATTGCAAGAAATTGGATTGATGTTTGAAAATCGAAAGAAAAGCACGGCAAGCTTAACCCAATTGGTCAAGAAACTGCCGGAGATGCGATTTTCAGATCAAAAACTTCTCTTCGGTGGTGGGAATGAAAAAATAATCGTGCTGACTTTGCACAATGCGGGAGGTGTGGGCGGAAGTTAGCTTTAAAATCCGGTCGCCTATCTGATAGGCCGCGCGGTGGTATGACTTCCTGATTCCACAGCGCCCGAACATAGAAACACGGTACATGATGTTCAGCCAATGCCAAAAAAAGCGAATCACCCCAAAAAGCGATTCAAGTTGCAAATGAAAACTAAAATTTTGAAAAAAAAAGCGTTTGCCCGAAAAAATATGAATTTATTTGATGGACCTTCTTTTGAACTTATGTTGCTAAAAAACAGGCGGTGGAAACATCGGGATTATGGTCCGGAAGCCCAAACCTCGCCACTGCCCTAAATGAATGTTGCCCCTAAGCCCAAAAAAACTGCAATTGGAAGAAAGAGTGGCACGGTTGCACCCACCAACTGGGTGCGGGTACTGAAACCTTGGCCAGCAAAAATCTGGGAACTGTGGCCAGACCATTTTGTCGAAATTCATTCAAACCGACGTCAAAACAGCTTTTTAGGTCATTTTTTCCTAAACGAAGCACTCTTAGTCCATTGAAAAAAACCCTATAGGGTTTTTGTGCTGCGGGAAGTTTAAATACCAGCTTATACCCTCAAACCATCCGGTCTATAAAAGGTTGAATTAAAACGGCTTTTTCTTTGGTGGTGCCATCCACAAAGCCATTCAGTAATCCTTTTTAGGTTTATTTATTTCTGCTCGGATTTCTGTGATTGCATTGGCATAAAGAATTAATTCATTCTTGGTTACTTTTTTTATTGGAAAAACGTACGCTCTTTTATTATTGCAGAAGACTGAAAGAAATAACATCATATCCAAATTTTCCAGTCTAATATCACTACAGGATTTAAACCTTGAAACTTGAAAATCGTTTGTACTATGGGAGTTATTGAAGGAAATTATGTTTTTGGCATTGTTCCAGTGAAGAACAAAGGATTTGTTTTCTATGCTTTCCTTTGGCCATTCATAATAAGTGCCCTCTAAGCGCAAGTATTTTGTGGGCATTGTGCTATCTCTACCATTAATAGTCGCTGGGCCTGTTATTTCTAAAACATTATCCCCAATAAACTTAAACGTTTTTACCGTTTTCCCCAAATAAATGCTATTTCCCTTAATGGAATAGGTCGCTGAATCTATTTTTTTGTCGAAATCATATTGCACCAGTTTCGATTCTTTAAATTCAAAAACATTGATTGAGGGATAAGTCAATGCCTCTCTGTCTTTTAAATCAATCCACTTTCCCTTGATATCTTGTCCGTAACCAACGGTAAAGACTAACATTGAAAACAAAATTGTTTTGAGTGTTGCCAAACTATTCATTGCAATAAAGCAATTTTGTAATTTTCATCTCCTAAAACCACTGGAATATCACCAAAATTATAATTTATTGGAAATGCCTTGTGAAAAAAGGCTTCTCCTACCGAGCAGTTTTCTCCATCCATATAAGTCAATTCAAGACCGTGTAGTCTAAGTTTTTCTATAGAATAGCATAGAAAAATGGGGTTTTCAAAATTTTCCTCAATTACAGATTCAATTATCTTATATTCCCTGAAAAAAACATTTTCCAAGGGTGAAACAACAAGCTTTTCCATTCCTGTAGTTATGAAATCCTTTACACCGGAATGAGGTCTTGCTATCGGCATATTTTCCTTTAAATAAACTATTTGAATGGAGTACACATTTTTTAAAAAGCTTACATAAAAATGTATTTCAATCCTTCCCATTGATTCGGAATCCTTTTCCAGTTCTACAATACCCCCATAGTTTGGAACCATCCCCAATGTTGCTCCTTTCACTTTTAGGTTTAGCTTCTTTTCTATTTCAAAGCAAATTTTATTTTGCCATTTTTCTTCAAAATTTGCCTTATTGAGAATATTGTTTTCAATGGAGGCCAAAATTTTCCTAACCCCTTGCTGCTTCCAATATTCATCATTTATTCTTTTAATGGACAAGTGGTAGTATGAATTTATTATGTCATGGATTTTTGGGGCTTTCTTTAAAAGTTCGCCCAAACCAACTAAATTCTTATCCCCCATTATCTACAAACAATATTTAGCTGGAGTTGTAGGTGTATTCCCGCATGGTCTTGTTGATAATGTCGAACCAGCTTGTTCTTTCCTTAATTGATCAAACAAAAAATCTCTTAATCTAATTGCCGCAGAGGCATCATTGAGCAGGCTTGAATTAGATGACATAGCATCATACAAGTCTTGTTTTGGCGTTTTCCCAAGAGTCATTGAAAATGTTTGTAGCAGCTCTACTAGACGCATATGGAATACTAATACATAACTCACCCAAATCTGCCTCAATAATTTGGTCTGAAAAAATGCCTTTCACAACAATTATTACGTAAAGATTACTTATGTTGGCATATTGTGCATTTCCAATTCCTTTCCACTTATAATCACTGCAAATTCTCGTAATCTGTTGTTCTTCTATAGAATATGGAATATTTTCCTCATTTCTGTCCGCACTGTTGGCATAAATGCTTCCCATCACTCCACTATAGCCACCTCCGGAACTGTAGTTCCGCCCGTGGCTGCTGGAATAGCTATTGTTCCAACTTCTAACAATAGAATAACTGCTACCTGTGGAATGTGCAGAACTTCCACTTTTTGGAGCAGTTCCCACAAATTCATCAAGTTCTATAAGCTCACCATCGTCTGGTAAATTATCGGTATTCCAGCAGTCGTCCTCGGTATCAACCGTCTGGAACATAATGGACATAAAAGCGGCTTTTTGCCTTAATTTATTCTTGACTACGAACCGTTTAGCAAATTTTCCCTTCTCTATTGTATATCCATCGATGAAAGTTCCATCGATTTCGTTCAAAAAAACTCTCCCCCTTTTTACCGCACCGCTTGCTGATTCTTCGTCTTTGTAAATTGTATAAATGGCATTTCTTGTTTGATTGTTGGCTTTTATAAAAATCAGTTTGGATTCGTAGTTTCCCTTTCTATTTACGGCTGCATTTGCCAATGTAAGTTTTACTTTGTCGATTTTGAAGAGGTCTTGGTGTTCCAAAGTTTCCCAATCAGGTGTCAGCAAAAGTTCATCGTCTCCTTTTGCAGAAGGGTTATTCCTCTGCTGTTCAATTAAAAAGAAATTTTTGGCCTCCTCGAAAGAAACTGTCTCCAGATTGCTTTGGGCTAAGGAATCACTCTTCGAGGCGTAATACTCTTCTTGTATATCGCAGGTAAAAAACAATAGAGCCAAGCCAGAGTAAAGCAGGCACTTGAAAAACTGCTTTCTGCACTTCAATTTTTGTTTCTTAGTTTCGGTTTGGGTTAATGTTATAGCTTAATTCTTCAAAGAATTAAATATCATAGTGGGCATTGGATAAGAAAGGCCGCTTTTGTCAATTATGTTAATGAGATTCAACAATTTGGATAAGTAAAAAAAACATATACTATCAAGATAGTAAAATTGTTCTAAATCCTCAAAACCCCAAGTCAATTATTTGGTTTGGAATTTAGGGTACTTTAGCTTTGAGGCGGCGGTAACATCTCCCTTTTTTCCATTTTTTCGGGCGTTTAGGGAGATTATCGGGGGATATTTCCGGAAGATGGGGGCTTCCTGTCCCGAAGAGACAAGTCTTTCCGCTTCCGGGGCCGGGAAGCGGTGCACGTTCCACATCTTAGGTCGGGCGACTGGCCGGGGCGTCACTCCAGCAACAAGTGTTACGGCCCATCGGTGAATAGCTTTAAGACTTGCTGGCGGCCTCTCCTCTTTCATTTTACTGGCAGGACGATGAAGCGAAAGATGAACCTCTTGAGCCTTAAGGTATTCTTTACGAAATCCAGCCTCCGTGCCACGGGGCAGAGGACGTATTGGTAAAGGTTGCGGCAGATGGCGGTCATTATGAGGAACGCCGTCTTCTGTTCCAAAAAGAAGAAGGGTATCCGCTTCCAAAGGAAGCCGTTGTTCTCCTCGTCGAAGAGCCGTGGGACTACTTCCTATTTTTTAGAGTCGTCTTTCTTGGAGTTTTTAGGAAACAGGGCGCTGTACCGGCGCGCGCTCAGTAGTGTCTATGGAGAGAGGGCAAATCATTACTCTTGATCCCCTACCATTCTTCTTCATAAGGATACCCACTATTGGGAGAAGTACTTGATACAAAGAGTTTTGGCTTAACTATCCCAAACGACCTCCTAGTTGGGCCCTTTGGGCTACAAGTATGTCCAGCAAGACCATACTATGGGGAAAGCCCCATTAACAAGCCTCCTTAAAGCCATGTTAAATCTTTGAAAGTAAGCAGGGTAATCTTTATTTTGGGAGGAAAATAGCCCATTATGAACATCAAGACCTTTTTTCCATGGTTATCTGCCTGTGCCCTCTTGTTGGGCCTTGTGCCCCTGTCTGGCCAAATGGCCCCGGGCGTCTATATGGCCGAAACCGGCGGTATCCAGCACGAAATAAAAACAAACGGGGATTACTTCATCTACTCGGCCTACAAGACCGAAACACCCGAGTTCCTGCGGACCTTGGGAGGCTTCTCCAAGGTAGAGGACACTTTTGGCGGTCCCAAACTCATTGTCCTTTTGGAATTCAACTCCGACTATGAAAAGGATGCACTGCGCCAATTGAGCATTCCCATTTCAGTGAATGGGGATATGCTGGAATTGGACTGGTTTGAAAAACTGCGCTTTACCAAGCAAGAGGAAAACACACAAGATCTGGACGGGGCCTGGCTCTTTGCCACCCGTGGGCCCGATGAGGGACAAGACCGCCGTGGGGACGCCAATACCCGAAAGACACTCAAGTATTTGCAGGACGGCCGTTTCCAGTGGGTGGCCTATGACACCGAGGGCTTTAAGTTCATGGGCACGGGCGGGGGCGCCTATGGGGCCCAAGATGGAACCTACACCGAACACATTGGCTATTTTTCCCGCGACAATTCCCGCGTGGGCGCTTCGCTCTCTTTCGATTATGAGGTAAAGGGGGCAGATTGGCACCATAAGGGAAACAACAGTAGGGGAGAACCGATGTACGAAATCTGGTCCAAACGATATGGGGCCCAAAAGGCACCTTAGGATGCCAGGGGCCTGGAAATGGTTGTCCGTTCCCTTAGTTCCGTCTGCAACTGGGCCGTCCATTGGGCAATGCGTTCCTCGGTACGTTCCGGCTGGTTGTCCTCGTCCAGGGCCAGGCCGTAGAAACGCTGGCAGCATTCCATAAGGCCCTGGGACTCCGAAAAGCAGTACCCCTTGGTGGGCCAGTGCCCCATAAGCTCCCCACCACTGTCCAGCACGGCCCGTGCCAAGATGCCCAGGGCATCCACAAAATAATCGTCATAATTGAATTGGTCGCCCAAGCCATACAGGGCCACCATCTTCCCGCTCAGGTCCAGGGTCTTGAACTTTGGGAAATAGGCCTGCCAGTCGCTCTGCAGATCACCCGTGTACCAGGTAGATGCCCCAAGGATAAGCACATCGTTCCGTTCAAAAAAACGGTGGTTCACTTGGGACACTTCGCACAGTTCCATATTGTCCCAAGGACACTGCCGCGCCAACAGATGGGCCACCGCCTCCGTGGCACCGGTGTCCGATCCATAGACCAATCCCACTTTTCCTTCATACATAAAATGGAGGTGTAAATTTATTCTGGTGTTGTGCGCCCGTGCCCCAAGAAACCGCCCCCAATGGAAGGCACGGTGAAAAACAATCCGGCACTTCCAGGGCTGTCCGTTGGACCGTAAGGGAACCACAAAACATCCTTAACGAATGGCTAAAATATCCATTATTTGTATTCAATCTAAATTAATGCGGGATTTTAACATCCTAAGATTTAAGATCGTAGTGGAAAAAGTGGGCCATCAAGGGGGTGTTAAGAAAAATAGAAGAGTGCTTAAACGCCGTCGTGACAAAAGAGGTCCGCGATGCCTTATCTTAAAACAATCTAAATTTAAATACTTGAAAACCAGTTATTTAAATTGCTTCTAAACCGTTGCGGCCGTAGTTTTACATTGAACTTAAAAACACGGAAATCATGAGCATACGATTGGCGAACAACTGCAAACATTGTGAAAATTTAATGGAAGGCGGCAAGTGCAAGGTGCACGGCGTACAAGTGAGCAACAGCTACGTTTGTGACAGCTTTGAGATGAAAAGCGCCCTCAAGGACGATCGTAACTGCACCTCTTGCGTGCGTTATGAGACCAGTGACTGTGCCAACCCCGAAAAGGCGGCTCCAGGGATGCTCTGCACCCAATGGGCGCCCCAAACGGCGGCCTGATCACAGGAAAACAACAAAAATCGGTCCGTTCTTTGGGCCGATTTTTTTTTATTCCCGCCCTTGGCCCTCCCCCAAGGCCCCGAACCGGCCCAATTGCTTGTGATGGCATCGAGTGTCGGTAATGAACGTGGCTTTTTCATAATACGTAAATGGCACTTTGCCCAGCCCCCCCTGCTTGTGCCAACCGGTGCGGGCACAAGGCACGGCAAAGACCAATGGCACCATTGTTATGACCACCACCAAAGACGACGACATCATAGCCTCCGTTCTTACGGCCTATCTCAACGAGCATGGGCATAGAAAGACGACCGAGCGTTACCATATCCTCAAAGAGGTGTATGCCATGGAGGGGCATTTTAACGTGGACTCCCTATATATCTTAATGAAGAACAAGAACTATAGGGTAAGCCGCGCCACCATCTACAACACCATGGAGCTCTTGGTGGCCAGCCAATTGGTGCAAAAGCACCAGTTCAGAAAGGGTATGGCCCTTTATGAACCCAGCTATTTCAACCGGCAACATGACCACCTGATCTTCACGGACACCAATGAGATCAAGGAATTCTGTGACCCGCGCATACAACACATCAAGGACACCATTGAAAAGACCTTTGACATCACCATAGAAAAGCACACCCTGTATTGCTACGCCCGGCGGCACCCGGAGAACCCCAAGGAGGCCCTTTCCTAGCCGCTCCACACCCATTTTTATCGGTAAAAGAACCTCTTTCAGAAGATGTAAGGTTGAAGGGAGAAACCGCCTGCCATGGGCCAACACAAAAAGCGGACGCCGCCAGACCCTATGCTTCGGTTCTCGTGATGCCCGTACTTGGAACGCTTTCATTCGCATGGAATGAGCCCTAACCCTGCTGGATACCAACCGAAATGTTGGTTGGCGAATTGCTCTGACCTTAAAAAGCAGATAAATATCAGCAGATGAAATTTTAGTATTTCTTACCTTCGTGGGTGTTAAAAATCAATCCATGCGATACGCACCCATTCCCAATTCCCTGTTCATAAAGAACCGCAAGAAATTCACGGCCCAAATGAAGCCCAAGAGCATTGCCGTGTTCAACTCCAACGACATTTACCCCATTGGGGCAGACAGTACCCTGCCCTTTGAGCAGGACCGTGACCTGTTCTACCTGAGCGGGGCGGACCAAGAAGAGACCATACTGCTCCTTTTTCCAGATGCCCTTGATCCCAAGCACCGGGAAGTGCTCTTCGTAAGGGAAACCAATGACCACATTGCCGTTTGGGAAGGCGCCAAGCTGAGCAAGGAAGAAGCCACCCAAACTTCCGGGATACAGACCATATACTGGTTAACGGAGTTTAAAAAGGTGTTCTTTGACCTGATGACGGAGGCCGAGGTCATCTACTTTAACACCAACGAGCATTACCGGCAAGCGGTGGAGACCCAAACCCGTGAGGACCGTTTCATTGAAAAGTGCAAGAAAGATTTTCCCGCCCACCAATGGGCCAAGAGCAACCCCATACTGCAAGAGATCCGTGGCATCAAGGAACCGGAGGAGCTGGAACTGATGCAACGGGCCTGTAACATTACGGAAAAAGGGTTTAGGCGCTTGCTGTCCTTTATACGGCCGGGTGTCTGGGAGCATGAAATAGAGGCCGAACTGCTGCACGAGTTTGTGCGCAACCGGTCCAAGGGCTTTGCCTACCAGCCCATCATTGCGGCCGGCAACAACGCCAATGTGCTGCACTACGTGGAAAACAACCAAGAGTGCAGGGACGGCGACCTTATTCTAATGGATGTGGCGGCAGAGTACGCCAACTATTCCAGCGACCTCACCCGAACGGTGCCCGTGAACGGCAGGTTCACCAAACGCCAAAGGCAAGTGTACGAGGCCGTGCTGCGGGTAAAGAACGAGGCCACCGCCATGTTGGTGCCCGGCACCCTTTGGGCCGAGTACCACAAAGAGTGCGGCAAGCTCATGACCTCGGAACTTTTGGGACTGGGACTCTTGGACAAGGCCGATGTACAGCACCAAGACCCGGACTGGCCGGCGTACAAGAAATATTTTATGCACGGCACCAGCCACCATATAGGCCTGAACACCCACGATTATGGCGCGCTAAAAACACCAATGAAGGCCAATATGGTCTTTACGGTGGAACCGGGCATCTATATCCCCGCCGAGGGCATGGGCGTGCGCCTGGAGGACGATGTGGTGATCCAGGAAACCGGGGCGCCCTATAACCTTATGAAGAACATTCCCATAGAGGTCGATGAGATTGAAGGGCTTATGGCCCAAAAATGAGGGCGTTACCCCTAGGGTGCCCATGGCAGTGGCCAGGGCCACTCCCCCTTTTTTTGATCGACCCCCTGCCAGACGGATGGCCCCGCCCCATGGCAAACCAAGCACCAAGGTCTTCTTCTTTATGGAACACAATGAAGACCCAATACTAAAACAAAAAGGATGAAAATAGTCTCGTGGAACGTGAACGGCATACGCGCCTCAGTGAAAAAAGGCTTTGCCGATGTGGTGCTGCAATTGGATGCCGATATCTTTTGCGTTCAGGAAACAAAGGCCCAGGACGATCAGGTCCGGGAGGCCCTAAGGGACCTTGGGGGCCACAAGCTGTACAGCAACAGCGCGGAGCGAAAGGGATATTCCGGCACCGCCATCCTGAGCAAGCAAGAACCATTGTCCTTTAGCTTGGACATGGGACGGCCGGAACACGATGCCGAAGGCCGTGTGCTGCATACGGAACACGAAGCCTTTCACTTGGTGAACGTCTATGTGCCCAACAGCGGCAACGGTCTAAAAAGACTGGACTACCGCCAAAAATGGGACGGGGACTTCAAGAACTACCTCAAGGAACTGAAACAGACCAAGCCCCTCATTGTCACCGGCGATTTCAATGTGGCCCATACCGAGAATGACCTGGCCAACCCCAAGAGCAACTACAACAAAACATCTGGTTTTACCCAGGTGGAGATAGACGGCCTGGACGCCATGCTCAAGGACCTGGACCTGGTGGACAGCTTTAGGGCCCTGCATCCAGAGACCTTTGACAAGTACACCTTTTGGAGCATGCGCGGCGGGGCACGGAGCAGGAACGTGGGCTGGCGCATTGACTATTTTTTGGTGAGCGCTTCGCTTTGGCCCAAGGTCACCGCTGCCGGCATACACGATCATATCATGGGCAGCGACCATTGCCCCATTAGCCTGGAACTAAAACTATGACATTATGTGGGCACTGTACTTTTGGCAAGATGCCAGCGACATTGAAAGGAAGATGGAAGAAGCGCCGGACAGCGCCTACGAGATCGGCGTGGCCATTGGCACCTACCTGCCCTTTGCCGTTCTGGTGCTCATTGCCTATCTCTTTTATTATTTCTCCAAAAAGCGAAGCCACTCGGAAGATATTGAGGAATGATCTGCATCGTTTTGGCAGCAGGCGATGTTTTTGTTCATGGCAGGCAGCTATCCCATATCCCCATAACGCACAAGTAGGCCCCTTTGAAAACATAAGCCTTTTAACAAAGCAATTGTTTCTCTCATTTCCTGTGAAATGAATAGGGTAATAAAAAAGATAACGCTAAAAAAAGAACCTTGTGGAGGCGTCACAGAACAGCTTCCAAGCCCCTACCTTTTATGGGCTCAGTTAAAATCGCTGACCTTAAAGGTATGCGTCTGACCAATGATCCTGCCGTCCTTGGACAGGCCCTTCACCACCACCGTGTAATACCCTGGCAGGTCCCCTGTATAAAAGAATTCTTCCAGTTGCCCCCCTTTTTCCACCATGAGCTTGGGGTTCCAGTGCAGGGTGGTACGGTAGTCCGGACGGTTGTGCTTGTCCGTCACCATTGCGTAATTGGGTGTATAGAACTCTTCTGGAGCGTGGAGACCGGCAATCTTTATATTGGCCACTCCCGGATACCTGCCCAGCTCCTCTGACTTGTCCTTGCCCCGGTAGGTGTAAAGTGCTATGACGCCAAAAAGCCCACGAGTTCCCCAAAGACTTGTTCCTGAACCGGAAACTACATCTATGAACATGATGTCATTGGCCCCCATAGCTTGGATGCCCTCAATGCCTATGGGGATCCCGTCCAACAGAACCAATGGTTGGCCGCTGCCAAAAGTGCTTTGGCCTGGCAGAGCAACCTGCCCTTCGCCAAACCCCTCCCCATAAAACACCCTTACCCCGGGCACCATTGCCAAAAGGTCCAAAACGCTCATTGCCTCGCCACCATTTACGGAGTCCGTGAAAATTCTCTCGGACCTAACGCCATTGGTGGGGAAGGCACCCGTGGCCATACGGAGCATTTCTTCCAGTGCACTTTCCCTTTTGGCTTCCTTTACCACTGCCTCGTCCAACTGAATCACCCCATCTTGGTTAAATTTAACATCCAACTCCCTTTTTAAGCGCGCGGCGGCAACAAACAGGCTGTCGGGGGCCTTTTGGGTGGTCCGGCCCACAAGTTTGCTCTTGGGAAGCGGAAGGCCCGGGATCCTGGCCGAATGGATGTCTATACCAGTATCCACACCCGAGGCCTTGCCCTGGAGGGGAGCTTTTGCCTGCACTATGACATCAATACTGTCTTGAAAAAAAAATGGCCCCAACGAAAAAGCGCCGTCCGCATTGCTCCGATCATTCAATTGAAGGACGTCCTCGCCGATCAAGCTCACGGAAACCTGCGCATTGGCTACAAAAGAAGCGTTCTGCATATCCCTTACCCTGCCATTGATCATGATTCCCTTTTCGGGTGGGAACGCCATGTCCCTGCTGGTCTTTTTGTTCATTAGTTCCTTCCATTCAAAACGCCTCCAGCCATGGGTGAGCATCAGAGCATCCAACAACAATCTGCGGTCTTTTATGGCACTGTCAAAAAAATATCCGGCATTGGGCACCGTCCCGCCCACATCCGAATTCAACAGCAACCAACTGTACATATCATTCTCAAACCCGGGCTGCAGACCGCCGTTGGAGACAACACTGACCGAAAGATCCCCCTCCAGCACATTGCCCCCCATGTCCTCCAGGTCCATTTTGAGGGAAACTCTTTCCCTGGGGCCATATTCCATCTTGTCCGTACGCAGGTTAAGGATGGTTTTTTTTGCTCTGTTCTCAACAAAGAACAACCTTTCACAAAGGGGTTCGCCATTTTTGGAGAACAAAGTGAAATGGGCCACTCCTTCCACCAGCTCTGCCGGGTCCAATTTAATGACATAGCCATTGCCCTTTGGCCTGCCCCTGAGCCCCTTTAAAAAGACCTTCCCCCGGGTATGGCCCACCAAGACCGTGTTTTCCAATCCACCGTCCTTGTTGGTGGCCACCCGAACCTCAATGTGCTTGTCACGGTCCAAGACGTTGAGGACATGGCCGCTTTGCCTTATTTCAGGGATTTCATATTTGTGGGGCCTCCCGTCCATATCTATTTTGGCCTCATATCTGCTCCCGGGCAGCGGCTTAAAGGGCACCATGCCCAGACCAAAGGCCCCGCTCTTAAAAGTTGCCACCACGGCGCCGTCCTGATCCTGTATCTGACCCTTTACCTGCAAACCGTTTCCAAAACTGTCTTGGATCTCCACGCCCATTTTGGTCATAAGTCCCTCCACCAGATGGCCGCCCTCTGGAAAGAACCGCAAGAGCGGCTTGTTCCCTGCCTTGTCCCGGGACCATGTTGTGGCCCCGTTCCCGTTGGAGGAGGCCTTTTCCATTTCCAAAAAGGCCGCGTCCGCGGGCTGATGTACCACACGAATTGATTTGTGGAAGGGAACAGGTTCTTGTTCATTCAGCATGTAACGGGTGTAGGCCCTCAGGGCATAGTCGCCTTCCGGCAGTTCATGGCCAATCTTCATCTCGCCAACGGCCCCAGAACTTCCATTGTACACCATTTTCCTTTGGAGAACGTCTCCCGTGCCGTTCAACAGCTCCACATGGACCACCTTGCTCTTTGGGCTTGGGGAATGGTAGATACCGTCCAACAGATAGGCTTTGAACCAAATGGTGTCCCCATTGATGTACACATCCCGATCGGTGTGCAAATAAGTCTTTTCGGGCCTTTCGCCCCGAGTGTAGAGCAACAGTTTCCCAAGAACCTTGTCAATAAGCTGGGGAGTGGTCTGCGGGGGCATAAAAGAGGAGACCCCCAAGAGGACCACAAAACAAAAACAGCAGCGTAGCATCAACTTTCCCATAACTTGTTATTTGAAAGTAAAGTACTAAATTTTTGACAAACATCTCCGGTTCTACAAAAAACGCATCAAACCATTGCCCAGATTTCATTTCATAGCGTTGATCGGTATGGGTTTTGAAGAGGTGATATCACAGCACCTTGGTTAAAATACCCTGAGAAAACAGCGCGGAGCAGCGTTGCGAGACTCATTTCAGCACCCGATAAACAGCAAGACAATGGCAGACCTCACCTCAAAAAAGCAGGGATTAACAACACTTTGGGGCCGGCATGCAACAAAGATTTAATAAAACGAAGTTTAAATTGTTATCTTAGTACAAGAAAAGTAATGGTTTCCTACAGGAAGTCAACTTTTTACAAAGCCCATTCGATTTCCCCAAATCGGACCAAAAACATCAAATTAAAGCCTACGTTATGAAAAAATTGTTCTGTACCATTTTTGGCCATCACTACTCGGTTTCCAAGCGCGTGACTTCGCACATCAAGGAATACAAGTGCATCCACTGCCAAAAACAGGTGACCACGGACGTGAGTGGCAATCTTTCCACCCTTACCCCAGAATTGGAGGACATTAACAACGCCCTGGAGAAAATCTACCAACAGCGCCACCACAACGCACAGCAAGTGGCGTAACGGCACGCTGACCCATCCTCTTGGCGGCCAGGCCCAAAGGGTACCGGCCCGCACACCATATTCCCGAAAATCAAGTAAGCACTGCTTCCTTCCGCTGACGTACGCCCCACAACAGCGGGACAAGAATTGCCCTTTGTTTTCGGGTTTTTTGTACCCAAAACCCAGACCCAAATGAGGTGTTGCACCATGGCAATGCGGGTACAAAACCCCATAGAACCAAGACCTATGCGATGCCGGCACCAGAAATGGAAGGGTGCCCTAGAAGGCGTTCCATCCCTGGGCCGTAAGGGGTATCTGGGCGTTGGAGCGTGTTATGAGCTGGGCGCCCATTTCCTTTTCCGTGATGTGCCCTATGACGCTGAGGTGGGGATTGCCCTTTATCTTGTCAAAATCCCCTTGGGCCACGGTAAAGAGCAGTTCATAGTCTTCCCCCCCGCTCAGGGCCACCAAGGTACTGTCCATCTGGAATTCCTCACAGGCAGCGATCACGGTGGGGTCCAGGGGAATCTTGTCCTCATAAAGATGGCAGCCCACCGCACTGTGTTTGCAAAGGTGCAGGATCTCGGATGAGAGGCCGTCACTGATATCGATCATGGCCGTGGGGCGCACCTGCAATTCTTCCAAAAGGCCAATGATGTCCTTTCTTGCCTCGGGCTTCAGTTGACGCTCCACAATATAGGAGTAGGGCTCCAGATCGGGCTGGTTGTTGGGGTTTACCTTGAAGACCTCTTTCTCGCGCTCCAGGACCTGTAGGCCCATATAGGCGCCCCCCAGGTCTCCGGTGACCACGAGCAGGTCATTGGGCCGGGCCCCGCTCCTCAAGGTCTTGTTCGCCCCCGTCACCTGGCCCAAGGCGGTAAGGCTCAAGATCATTCCGGTCTTGGAAGAGGTGGTGTCCCCGCCCACCAGATCTACCCCGTACACCTTGCAGGCCCGTTGTATGCCGGCATACAGTTCTTCCAGTGCCTCCAGCGGAAAACGGTTGGATACCGCAACGGACACCGTGATATGGGTGGCCCGGGCGTTCATGGCGTACACATCGCTCAGATTCACCATCACGGCCTTATAGCCCAAGTGCTTCAAGGGCATATAGGCAAGATCAAAGTGCACGCCCTCCACGATCATGTCCGTGGTAAGCACGGTTTCGGCCCCGCGCAGGTCCAGTACGGCGGCATCGTCCCCAATGCCCGTTACCGTTTCGGGCCGCTGTATGGCAAAATGTTGGGTGAGGTGGTCTATGAGGCCAAACTCCCCCAATTGTTCCAATGGGGTGCGTTCTTTGTTCTTGTCTTCCAGCATAACTCTCGTTTAACGTAAAACAGGATGCAAAAATAAACATTATCCCACTAGGGCAGGCCAGTGCCCACAAGCTACCGCCGCACCTAAGGGGTGCGTTTCCTTGGGCAGCGCGCCCCGGTGCGCCGCGGCCCGCCCAGTGCCAAAAAAAACTGGGGCGCCGGCCCCAGTTTCCCATCTGTAAGTTGTTTTTGGTCCCCTAGCCCAGGGAGTAGCCCTCCCGGTAGGTACGGCGCACATATTTGTTTGCCGGCTCAAAATTGGTGACCTTCATGTTCTTGGCATCCCACTGCAGGCGTTTTCTGCCGTAGTACTGTTTGCCGCCGCCCCAGAAGCTTTTGTTCTCTGCGGCCGGATCCACCTCAAAGTACGCTTTCAGGGCCAAGTTGCCAATGAGGATGCTCTCGGTGAAGGGCCCGGCATAATCAAAGGAAGAACTGGTCTGCGCATTTCCGTATCCCGCCATACAGGCATTTACCCATTGAAGGTAATGGCCCTCCGGCACACGGGCTATGGTCTCTTCCACTTCAAACTGTTCGTTCAGGGAGAGGGGCAGCAGCCTGGGGTTGGCCCCATAGCAGTCTGCCAACAGTTTGCCTTTGTCGCCAATGAACAATACCCCGCCGTCCCAGTTTCCAAGGGCCTCGTCATCGCCAAGCTCATCCGGCCTTTCGGGCATCAGGCCACCGTCCATCCAGGTCACCTTGATCTTTCCCTTGCCATCGGTTCTGGGATAGCTAAGGTGTATCTTGCTGGAGCTGGGGAAACTTTTTGGATAGTTCTTATATTCAAAATTGCCCTTGAAGGAATCGGAGATGCTGCACTCAAAGGTGTCCGGGTAGAGAATGGGCAGGATCCGGTACACCGGGTCCATGATATGGCAGGCCATGTCCCCGAGGGCGCCGGTACCAAAGTCGCTCCACCCCCGCCAATCGAACGGCAGGTAGGCGTCGTTGTAGTCCCGCATCTCTGCGGTATTGAGCCATAGGTCCCAGTGCAGTCCCTTGGGCACCTTGTCTTTTTTGGTGGGTGTTTGCAGGGCCTGTGGCCAAATGGCCCGGTTGGTCCAACATTTTACGGTGTGCACCTCGCCGATGATACCGGTATCATAGATCTCCTTCATCTTGCGCACCCCGTCCCCGGATCCGCCCTGGTTCCCCATTTGGGTCACCACCTTGAACTTTTCAGCGGCTTCGGTGAGCATCCTGGCCTCCCAGATGTCATGGGTGAGCGGTTTCTGGACGTAAACGTGTTTTCCCATCGCCATGGCCTGGTAGGCCGCCACGGCGTGGTGGTGGTCCGGGGTGGACACGGAAACGGCATCTATGTCCTTGCCCTCCTTCTCCAACATTTCCCTGTAGTCATGGTAGTAACTGGCCTTGGGATAGGCCTTGCGGGACTCCACCGATTGGCGATCGTCCACATCGCACATGGAAACGATCTTTACGTTGGGGCTCTTGGCAAAAGAAGCCATATCGCTCCTTCCCTTGCCACCTGCCCCAATGCCCGCAATATGCAGGGTATCACTGGGCGGCACATGGCCCTGGCCTCCAAGCACATGCCTGGGGACGATCATAAAACCTGCGGCCGCAACCCCGGTCTTCTTCACAAAGGACCTTCTGCCCGTTTGGCTCAAAAACTTCTTTTTCTTGGTCATAATGCTATACTGCTGATTAAAAATTGAATGAAACAGCGTTCAAGATAGGCAGAAATCATGAAAATGATAAAATAGGCCCCCAGAAATTTATGCAAGCCTTTGCCTATTTTGTACCTTGCCAACCTAAAGGCTCAAATGCCAGGGCATTGGCACCGGTGGTGCCCGCAATGATCCGAACAAACAAACACCAAAATGAAAAAACATATCCCCGCTCTCCTTGCCCTCTGCATGCTGGCAGCCTGTTCCAGTGATGACGGCGCTTCCGCCCCGGAGGCACAACCTACCGGTAGCACGGAAAACAGCGTTCCCTGTGTTAACGGCCGTGCGGGCAACTATCCCTGCAAGGGCTTTGAGCTACTGGCACACCTTACCCTGAGCGACCTGGACGCCACCTCCGGCAACGATGTTTGGGGCTGGACGGACACCGGTACGGGAAAGGAATATGCCCTGATGGGACTTGACAATGGTACTGCCTTTGTGGACATCTCGGACACGGACAATCCCGTGTACCTCGGAAAACTGCCCACGGCCACCAGCTCCAGCCTTTGGAGGGACGTAAAGGTGCACAACGATCACGCCTACGTTGTGGCCGAAGCCAACGGGCACGGCGTGCAAGTGTTCGATCTTACCCGGCTCAGGGACGTACAGAACCCCCCGGAACTCTTTTCCGAGGACGGAAATTACGACGCCATTGGCAATGCCCACAACATTGTGATAAATCCGGACAGTGGTTTTGCCTACCCGGTGGGCACGGCCCGCACGGACGCCTTCAATGGGGGCGTGCACTTTCTGGACCTCCAAAATCCCTTGGTGCCCGAAGGCGTGGGTGGCTGGGGAGACAACGGCTACACCCATGACGCACAGGTGGTAACCTACCAAGGTCCGGATGCCGACCATACCGGCCGGGAGATCTTTATAGGCGCCAATGAAAGCCAAGTGGTGGTGGTGGACGTCACCGACAAAACCGCCCCCCAATCCCTAGCCACCATGCCCTACCCCAACATTGGCTATACCCACCAAGGGTGGTTCACCGAAGACCAGACCTATTTTATTCTGGGCGATGAACTGGATGAGATCAACGAAGGCTTTAAAACCCGCACCCTGGTCTTTGACATGACCGATCTGGACGATCCCGTACTGCACCACACCTATCTGGGGCCCACCAACGCCATTGACCACAACGGTTATGTGCTGGGCAACGATTTCTACTTGGCCAATTACACGGCCGGGGTGCGCCTTTTGGACATCTCGGGCATTGCCGAAAAGGAAATGGAGGAAACCCACTTTTTTGACACCTTTCCCAGCAACGACGCCACCGAGTTTGATGGGGTATGGAGCATATACCCCTATTTTGAAAGTGGCAACATTGCGGTGAGCGATATCAGTGGCGGCCTGTTCATCATCAGAAAAATGGATTGACCCATGCAACGGATACTTTTTTGCTGCGCCCTTGTTTTTATGGCATCCTGCGGAACGGAGGAAGTGAACGAGAACAACTTTGCCCAAGACGCCACCTTCTTGGGCGTCTTGGAGGCCGTGGACAGTTATGGCGGCTCCGGGGACGAAACGGCCCAGGCCGTGGTAAGCACCACGGACGGTGGGTTTGCCGTTTTGGGATACACCAACAGCACCAATGGCGATCTGGCCAACAAAAGTACCGGGGTGAACGACTATTGGTTGTTGAAGTTCAGTGCAGCGGGAGCGCTGCAATGGCAGCAGACCTACGGCGGCAGCAAGGACGATCGCGGCCAGGCCCTGGTGCAGACCCGCGATGGTGGCTACGCCCTTACCGGCTACGCCATGAGCAGTGATGGCGATGGCTCCCAAAACCAAGGCTTTCATGACAATTGGCTGTTGAAGTTGGATCCCAGTGGCACCATTGAATGGGAAAAGAGCTTTGGTTTCTCTGGCCATGACCATTCCTATGACATCCTGCAAACGGAGGACAATGGTTTTTTCTTCACCGGTTTCCTGGACATTACCTCTGCCCGGGCAGATGGGTACGGGAACAAGGGGGCCAACCTCACCCGGCACGGTGTTGGGGAATTCTGGAGCACCAAGATAGATGCCCGTGGCAACCTGCAATGGCGCGGTTATTTCGGTGGCAGCAACAATGATAGGGCCCACGCCGTGGCACGGGCCCAAGACGGGGGCTTTGTCATGGCGGGCTTTACGGAAAGCAATGATTATGACATCAGTGCCACCAATGGCAGTTACGATTTTTGGCTGGTAAAGACCGATGCCAACGGCAATTTTCTCTGGGAGCGCTCCTTTGGCGGCAGCGGGGTGGACATTGCCCATGACATCATTACCACCCAAGATGGTGGCCATGTGGTGGTGGGAAGCAGTTTTAGCACGGACGGCGATGTGGCCGCGCCCCGGGGACAATCTGATGTTTGGATGATCAAGGTGGATGATGACGGCACGCTGCTCTGGGAACGTTCCTTTGGTGGGGCCGATTTTGATGCCGCACAGGCCGTGTTCCAGGGAAAAGAGGGCAGCCTCTACCTAGTGGGGAACAGCAAGAGCGGTTCCGGCGACCTGAACGGCAATGCGGGCGAAAATGACATGTGGCTCCTAAAAACGGACCCAGAGGGCAAATTGCAATGGCAACGGCCCTTGGGGGGCAGCCAAATGGATTTTGCCCATGATGTGCTGGAAATGGACCAGGGAGGCCTGATCGTGGTGGGCGAGACCAACAGCCCTGATTTTCCCGGCGCGGAGCACAAGGGCGGAACGGACCTGGTGGTGGTGCGGCTCCGGTGAAAGGGAAGTAGTGGAACCTGATTTTTATCAACGGCTCTTGTTGATTTCGTAATGGGTGTTGCTAAGGGAGTTTGGAAAGCGACCAAATCCTTTTTCCAATATTTAAGTTGATTGGGCAATCCTTAACCTAGTATTTTGGGTTGGGGATAAAACTAAAAAACAGAGGTCAGTAAATAGTTGTCTATTTTAAATGGGGTTGATAGCCAAAATGTTAGGCGGAGCGCCCGCCTGAATGGTAGGCGAGGCAGGTAGTCGAAGCCTCCTTTGGCTTGCACCATGGAACTGTATCTTCCCGGCTGGTACGGCACCCGTCACAGACGAGCGCTAGCTGGGAGGAAGGGAGGCCATGCTCCCCATAATTTTTGTTTCGGAACGAGCGTGACGCTCGCGCCAGCGGGGGTCTTTCTCAAAAGTGGCGGCATCCGCACCTTCAAGTACCTTCCCGTTACGGTACACCCAATGTTGGTCCTTGGCATAGTTTAGGCCCAACCAAACAAATGACTGCGAATGGGCGCCGGGAATGGCTTCCCCCTTGTGGAAAACACTTTGGGCATCCCTACTTTACTTGCCGGGCAAGACTTGGAACGTTTCCGGTTGGGCTCCCTGTACCACGTGATGGTTCAGATAGACGTGGTGGGCATCTTTTGCTTAAAATGTCACGGAACCATCTTCCTCTTTAGCGGTATAAATGACATCATTAGGGTCACTTTCATCTTGCCCATCCGTCATTTTTTGCAACCTATGTATTTTAGGCTTTTGCTGATTTAAATCGGCCACATCAGATTTCGGTTTTTCTCCTTCGGGAATATCCTTTACGGTATTTTCCCGTACCGGTTTATCTTGAACGGACTCCTTTTTCCGTTCTCCGTTACAGGCTATTAAAACCAAAATAAAAACTACAATACCATACTTTTTCGTGCTCATGAAATTGAGATTGACAATGCGTTTAAATAACAAAACTATCATTACACAAAAGATTTTTAATCCCCCTAAACCGTGAATTCAAAGTGTAACTGTAACTAGCGCCCACTTTTTTCCTCCCGTAACAATCGTTCTTAAACGGATTCTTGACAAACGGAAAAACAAATTGTTTTAAACAGCCTTTTGGGAAAGAGGCTTCTATGAAACCAGTATACTTAGGCCATCAATTACAGGCCAAACAACAACATTTGGCCAAGCTTTTTGTTAAAGGGTAAGGCGAAAACAACTTCAATTCCATAGCGCGGCGATCAACTTAATGTTGTCCATATGCCCAACCCTAGTTTTTTAAGCGATAAATTTTAGTAGCCTCTTGTAATTGGTCCAAGATGTCACCAGTAAACCTAAAAGTTTCTATTTTCCATCTTTTATTTGGCTTGTACATTAAAAAACTAAACCGTACCATATCTTCCTTAAAATTCACCAAATACGAGGCATAAGAGTAACTGTTGGCCACCTCTACATAATTTAGTATGCCGTAATCTTGGACTTCACCCACCGCTTGTCTAAATTTTTCTAATTCAGTTTTTGCGGCGTTTAAATTTTCTTGATCTTTCAAGCTGCCCCCAACATCCCCTTGCATCCCAAAATCGACCGCTTGACGGGTCGATCGGTCGTAGGTTTCAAAAAAATCACTGACCAAGCTTGTCACCTCTTTTGGGGCATTGGTGATTTGATTGTCCAACGATAGTCCTGCTTTAATCATTTCATCAACTAACTCATTCGTATCAAAGGTAATACCGAAAAACTTCCATTTCACATCATCTTTCGCAAGGGTTAGGCTAAGCCGTATTGGCATTACCTCATATTTTAACAGATAGCTTAGGTGTTTTATTTTAGTGGTCAATTTTGTTTCTGCAATTAAGGCAGAACCGTGATACTTCCCTAGTTGCGGAACAAGTGAGTCCAAAGTTTTGATGATTTCATCATAATTTGAATCTTCTTTTTCCATCAATGTGGGGTTAGTGCCATAAGCATAGGTGATTGCTTCTTCTTGTGAGGTTTTGTACAGCTCAAAAAAATGTTGGAGGATTTGCTCCGGAGTCTCCTGTGCCCTTAACGACACTGTTGAAAAAAATAACAGTATTACACCAAGGATGCCAAGGCTATTTAAGTTGATTTTTTTTCTTTTGCCCATATCTTCCATCTGTTTCCCGATTAATGATTCCCTATATTTTTTCTATTGCCAAGGATGTTTTATTGCATCTCCTTATTTTTATTTCATTTAGCTCAAGTGTTGATTTACCAAATCCCCAAACGTACAGTTTAAAAGGTTTCACTAATGCTCTAAGACCTGTGGACTATGGGCCACTTCCCTATTTTTCTTGACAGGTGCTCCCTTTATTGAACGAACTGTTTCCATTATGGTTCCTTCCCCTAGCAGGGGAAAGGGGATTGCCAACCCAAGCAAAAGTCTGGATGGCAATCCATCTTTGCCCAAGGGCCACTTCGTTTCTATTTTCACATTTGTGGCATTCGCCCAGAGGCCATAAAACAATGTACGATTTCCTATCGCTCCGGTTCTTGGCAATGGTGATCATCCTTGAAACCTCAGTTTAACCGGTAAATTTTAACCGTCTCTTCCAATTGCTCTTGCACATCATCATACAACCTAAATCTTTCAATTCTCCAATTCTCATCGGCCTTGTACATCAAAAAAAGAATTCTTATTGTATTTTGCTCATAGTACGCCACGTATGTGGCAAAGGAGAAACTGTCGGCCATTTTTACATACATCAATTGTTCGTGATCTAGAAATTTACCCAAGTCCTCGTTGTACGCTTCAAAACCTGTTCGCATAGCCTCTAAACTCCTCAATACTTGCTCATCATCAACAGCAGTTGTCCGCATTGCAAAGTCGAATGCTTGTCCGATGGACTGCTTGTACTTTTCAAAAAATTTGTTGATGACCATGGTTACCCCTTCCGGGGTGTCTGCATCATCATACTCAAAGAATGTTCCTGCTTGTTGCAACTCTTCTTCTAAATCATTCGCATCAATGGTCATGGCGAACAACTTCCATTTTTCATCATTTTTAGCCAGGGTAAACCTAAGCCGTACTGGCACCAAACTATATTTTAGGAGATAGCTGATGTTCTTTACCCTACCCGCCAAACTTTTTTCCGAAATCAACTCATAACCGGAGTACTCCCCCATCATCGGAACATTTGAATTCAAGATACTCATCAAGGTGTCATAGCCAGACCTATCCCTTTCCATTAATGTGGGATTAGTGCCGTAAGCATAGTTAACCGCCTCTTCATACGAGGTTTTATACAACTCAAAAAAACGTTGGGTGATATCTTCAGTTGTATCTTGTGCCTGTAAAGGCAGTGTGGCAAAAGCCAAGCCAAGCAAGGCAAGGATGCAAACACAAATTGACTTTAGCTTTTTTGTTTTGGGTCTATATTCCATCTGTATTCCAATTAACGCTGTCATAGGGGTTCTATTTTTTTGGGAAATTTCAGTTGTTTGTTTCCCTTTTTTATTTCCTTACAATCCATTGCGCTTATGCTCAGATAGCCCAGTGTTCCTTTCCCACTCATCTTCAAATACCATTTGCCACTGTGAGCCTTTTATTTTCCAGACATCCTTGGGCCTGTACAGCTGCAGGTTGAGAACAACTGGAGCCTTTTCGTATTTTAGAAGAAACCGGAGCCGTTTATAACTTTGCCCCACGGTAACTTCATTCATTTTTTCATACCCTTTATATTCTCCCAGAGCCGCTAAAGTGGGGCGTATTTGCTCAGTGTCCGCCGCCCATTGTGCATCCTGTCCAGGTATTGCCAAGGCCATGTCCCTAGCATATTCCAGTGCTTTATCCGGAGATTCTGCCAGTGCCTCAAAAAAAGTAGCGGTGGTTTCTTCCAAGGTTTTTTGAGCGACCGCTTCAGCTTGAGCAAACAAATTGAATAGCAATGTTAGCAGTATTGTTCTTAAAAGTGTTTTGTCTTTCATAATCATTTTGTTATCTGCCAGCTTAAAAATAATACAGCTTCAGGTATTTAGTCAAAAATAGGCATTGTACAAACCACTTTACTCCCTGTTTTCAGGGGAAAGCAACCATCTTTAAAAAAAACCGTTGCTTTTACCGTTCACTCCGCTCCTCCGGTAACAAATCGTTTTTAAACGGATTCTTAACAAACGGAAAAACAAATTGTTTTAAAAAGCCTTTTGGGAAAGAGGCTTCTATCAATCCCGTGCCCTTTGGCCATTCGTTGCCCGGCAGGTAATAGGTGCCAAATAATTTATCGATAAACGGAAAGACCACAGCAAAATTTTTCCCGTAATGTTCCGGTTCCTTGCAATGATGCCAATGGTGGTACTGCGGTGTAGTAATAACGTATTTTAAAAAACCGAAGTTAATGCTGGTATTCGCATGTATCAACACCGCGTGTATCGCTATAAAGACAATGTAAACATGGAAAGTGAGCGTTGAAAAACCCAAAACGTATAAGGGAATATAAGACATACTCCGGGTAAAGAAAATATCGATAAAATGGGTCCGTGAGCCAGCGAGCCAATCCATATTTTCTGTGGAATGGTGGATGGAATGGAACCTCCATAAAAAGTAATGCGAATGAAAAATACGATGCGCCCAGTATTGGAAAAATCGGTGACCACTAAAGCAAGCAATAACCCCCCGCTGGCGCGAGCGTCAAGCTCGTGCCGACACAAGAATTATGGCAAGCAACCCCCCCCTATGCCCCCCGCTGGCGCGAGCGTCACGCTCGTACCGTTAAGCGTAATTCCCTGCCTCAAAAATGCTGTGGATCTCTTTGGTCAATGAGTCATTATTTCATAGAAATTTTAAGATGTAAAATAGCCTTTGGCCTGCATCAAATTATGTTCGCCGCTCCCCTCCGCTGATGCGAGTGTTACATCTCTTGACGCAAGCTTTCTTCAACGTGTCAGGCCACATAGTGATCGTTACCACCGGTATAACCGTCGTGCTCCGGAGGGCAACACTTTACAAATCTTAAAAAATTAACGGTATTTTAACGTTTTTGGTTGACCACTCTCAAAATTTGAGAGTGGGAGGTAAGATATTTACAACGCAATCAAAACAGCGCGCTACCACTATGTAGGTTTTAATGGCAAAGGAAAAATGTTTAACTTAGAAACTTTAAAAATAAAGAATTTAGAACATTATCTGGGTATTGAAACCAACGCTGAGGAACTAAGAACAACGAATGGTGGATTGTTGCCCATTGTAGTTTGTGTTGTTGTTATTGGTTGTAGTGCTGTTGCTGGTGCAGCTGCGGTAGGGATTTTTGCAGCAGGAGCTTAGTTAGGATGCTGGATTCAAGTCATAAACGCAACAATGCCCTGATTTTCTATTGCTGCGGCAAAAACCTCGTTGGGCGTTCTGTACCCGAACCTTTTTCTGGGCCTGTTGTTTAAAATGTTCTCCGCCTTTT
>NZ_JBLFEO010000035.1:0-41572 GCF_047345505.1 Maribacter aquimarinus
ACCCTGGCGTCATAAAGGGGCTCTTAAGCAAGGTTTTTGCACCGATCGGAAATGGTGGCCGAAATGCGCCCCGAATCGTAGCGGCCTAAAGTTTATGATCCTTGCGAAAATCAGCAAGCCCTACTATAAGACTTATCAAGACTGTATTAGACTATATTGAAAATAGGATACTACTTTGGAGTCTTCTAAAAAAAGCGGATAATCATTATGCGATACTATTGTATTGCTTATAAACTTTTCACAACATAAGTGGCCTTTGCCCGTTCGAACCCAATTGACTTTTCAATCCACTACTTACTAATGGCAAAACAAAGGAGGTGTACACTAAAATCATCCCTAATTTTAACTTGTTGAAAATTTCTTTCCACGACAATTTTATCCCTTGAAAATTATATCAAAAACCTAATATTTGTTTTGCGAACCTGCCACACACTTAAAAGTAGATTTCAGTAGTCGCCTCTCATCCGAAGACCCGCCAATATACACCTCGTAGTCCATCTGTTCAATTTCCCAATTTTTGGTTTCAGGATTATAGAAAGCAAGGTCTTTGGCGTTTAATTTAAAGGATACAGTTTGTTCTTCACCCGCTTCTAAGGCAACTTTTTTAAAACCTCTTAACAATTTTATAGGGCGGTCTATGGCCGAATTTGAAAAACCGATGTAGAGCTGTACCACTTCCTCACCGTCAACGGCACCCGAATTGGTCACCCTAACTGAAAACGATAACTCGTCATTAATTGATATCTCAGGTGTAAGCACCTGTAAACTATCATAAGAAAAGGTCGTATAGCTCAAGCCATGACCGAAGGGGTAGGCCACGGGTTTGTTCTTTTTTTCAAAAAGGGTATATCCATGGTAATAGTAGTATGTGATGTCTGTAGCATAAGGCGTGAAATAGGGATAATCATCTTCGTTTTTCGCAATACTAAAAGGTAATTTACCACTGGGGCTGGTATTGCCGTAGAGTATATTGGCCAAGGCATTACCGCCTTCCATGCCGCCATACCAGGCAAAGAGTATGGCATTAACCTGGTTATGCCATGCAGACATATCAATGGCCGAACCGCCAACATACACGACCACTGAATTCTTGTTGCTTGCCGCTACTTTTTTAATCAAAGCTTCGTCGTTTTTTGATAATCGCAATGACTCCCTATCACCGCCTATCCCTTTCTTTCCGACCAATTTCCCGGCCTTTGCAGATTGCTCCATCAATTGTTGGCTATTGATGTCAGCCAAAATATACTCTCCTTCATCATCGGCGTCGTACCCCACCACCAGAACAACTTCGTCTGCCTGCACTGCATCGGAAACAGCAGTAGCGATATCAATGCCATCGTTGTAAATGACCTCATTGCCCAAAGCTTTTTGATATGCCCGTATTCCCTCCAAAGGAGTAACCACATAGGTCGGGCGACTGTCGCTGCTACCATGGTCACCGGTATTTTCTGAATTCGCCAAGCCGCCGATAACCGCTATTTTTTTACCAGTTGTTTTACTGAATGGGAGTACCCCATCATTTTTAAGCAGTACCATGCTTTTTTCGGCAGCTTCTAAAGCAACTCTTGTATGTTTTTCTTGCGCCAAAAGGCCTTCTGAATACCGCATGCTATCCTTTGCGAAGGCATAGGGGAGTCGGGTCTTCAAAATGCGCAACACAATTTTATCTATATCCGGTTCTGTTATTTCCCCGTTTTCCAATGCACTTTTCACCTTATCATAGGCATAAATATTCTGAAAAGGCATTTCAATATCCATCCCTGCCCTGATGCTCTCGGTGGCATCATGGGTACCCAAGATCCAGTCAGAGGTAACAAAACCCTCAAAACCCCATTCTTTTCGAAGGATATCGGTCAATAGGTAGTCGTTATCGGAAAGATATTCCCCATTGACCTTATTATAAGCAGACATGATAGATGCCGCTTTACCTTCTTGTAACACTTTCTTGAAATGTGGCAAGTAGACTTCACGCAACGCACGTTCCTCAACTTCTACGTTGATCACGGTCCTCGAATTCTCGATACTGTTTAGGGCATAATGCTTTGGGCAGGCCATGACATGGTGCGTTTGAATGCCTTGGGTGGCAGCCACGGCCATTTCTCCCATATGCCAAGGGTCTTCACCGTAGGTCTCCTGCGCCCTGCCCCATTTGGGGTTTCGTAGTATGTTCATACAGGGCGTAGCAGCATAGTTGGCACCATTGGCCCGCATCTCGATGGCGATCACCTCGTTGATGCGATGTTCAAGGTCAACATCCCAACTGGCACCCCTTGCCATAGCTACCGGAAACGTGGTGACACCCTCAGTATCCTTCGAGATCACCCGTGCTCCCCGCGGCCCGTCAGACAATACAAAAGGCGGTATGCCCAGGCGTTCGTTTCTGCCTACATAAATGTGGGGGAAGATGTTGTGGATTTGTGAATTGACAATCAGCTTATTCCAGCCTTTTACGGGCGTTTCACCATACATCTGGTCAATTTTTTCTTCCAGCGTCATGTGTGACACCAATGCTTCTGCCAAAGAATCGATTTGGATTTTTGTAACAACGTTCGGAAAATTAGCTTTATCTACTTTGAGCGAATAGGTCTCATAATAAGTACCGATGTAATAAAAGTATCCGGCAACGGCCAATACAAGTAGCAGCAGTACGCCAATAGTCTTGAATGTGATCCTGAATATTTTTCGAAGCATACATCTAATTTGTTCGCAGCACTCACTAAAGTAGGCAACTGAAACAAAAGAGGGCCATTTTTTATAAAGGAATTCATGTCTTTGACCTTTGCGGTCTTTAATAATCGCATCTAAAATAAGGTGAAGCTAAACATACATTTCATAGTAAATGCAACATTCAACCTGACGGCCCGCGAAGCACATTCCCCTACATTCCGCTTCGCTGCATTTCGATAAAAACGCTTCGCTACAAAGGTTATGGACACAATTTTAAAGCTTCTGATTTCCAATGCGCTGCACCGACCTGCTGAACCGATTAGAAAAGTCTGTCCTGCGCATAATCGACGGGCTTCATTCCCAATCTACAACTTCAAAATTAAGTTCGCCTCAAACACTCAAAGGGATAAAAGATTTCAGAAAAGCAGTAGCATTCCTTTCTTACCTTGTCTGTGCCAAACGTAATGGACGCCGAAACCATAAAATCGGGTTATAAATTGCATACCAAGAGAAGAGCTCAGACTACTTCAGTGCCGAAGCAAAAAGGCTGATAAAGAACTCGTTCCTTTTGATTAAGACGTACCGGGTTATGTGTTTGCTAAGTGACGGTTGACCTTAAGGTTTTAGCATTTAATATACTGTTTTTCAGGATTTTACTTAGTTAAACCCATGCCTAATAAAAACACCAAAATTGTTCTCAGACCTATTGTTGGGGCCATAATTATCCCAGTTGGCAGCAAAGCCAAAGGCATAGGTGTTGTATGACAATCCTGCCCTGATATTGAGGTAGCTACGGTCATGAAAGCCCGAGTCAAGGTTTTGGTTGTAAAGACCTTGTACCCGGGTATAAACACCTAATTTTTTGGTGATTTTGGGTTTGAATTCCACAATGGCAATGGTCTCAAAGTTTAAACTTGGTTTGTAGTTGAGGTTCGGTGTTAAAATAATCAACCATGTTTTTGTGGCGTAGGTATATTGAACGCCTGTTGTGGGTACAAAGCCCTTGAGAAAATGAAACTGAACGCCTGCCGATAAGCGTAGGTTTTTCATGAATTCGTACGTCAGCGTATTAATGCTTACCAGTTCGTTGGCGCCATCTTCATTTTGGTAAGGCACACTGGCCGTAGTTACGTTAAAAAAGCCAAATCGACTGGTTTCTGTAAAAGCGCGGTTGAATACGGCTTGTAAATTGGCATGGTTATGGCCAAAAGAAAATTCTACAGGTATAGGGGGATTTTTATGCGCAGGTTGCTCTTGTGCAAAAAGTGCGGTGCATAGCGTTAGGCATATAACGAATAGGTATTTCCTCATGGTTTTCCTGTATGGCCTAAGACCATTGATTTTTAAGTTGTCAGGTTCTGTTTATTGCAATTGTGGTAATACCTCTTTGATAAGGTTACCCATTAGTTGCACACTACAAGGGTCTTAGGCATAATTTCCGGTTTTGCCTCTCCACTTCTGTTTTTTTTCCCGCTGCGACGGGAAGGAACACCGAGCTCCTAAGCCAATAAAATGAATTGAAGTCCAAAAAAACCATCATTTCGAAGGCGGTCTTGCAGTGATATAGGTCATCAGCCCCAAGGAGATTAAAGACAACAGAGTCCGGACCCGGTGCCAGTCGACCCATTTTTGAAAACTTGCGGCAACTTCCTGTAAATTGGCATTCGGGGACATCATAGTTTTATTCGCCCCATCAAAAATCAAGGGATAGGTCAATGAACAAAGGAATATGGCTACGAATGCCAGATACCACAACTTCACGTTTGGGGATTTGACCTTATGTGCACGGTAGGTACCGATTGCAATGGCAATAAAGGTCAATAGGTTCAAGGGTACCATGATGGTAGGAAACCGCCAAAAATATGTAGCATACCATGCATTGACGCCTGATGGTTCCAAGCTGGACCAAAAGGGTACGATGGTTACGGCAATAAATAGAAATGCACCTGAAAACGCACTGTTAAATAATAATGCGGCAACCGAAACTAAGTTTGAATTTTGAATCATTTTAAATCTTTAGCGTTATTTTTATCTGAATTCCTTTAAAAGTCGACGCTCAAGCTCTCGCACATTTTCCACACGTCGTCCCTTAAATAGGTGTCCAGCCCGCCCAATTTGCCCATCCATTTCCCGTGCATTTCCTTGGTGGCCACATCCACCACCTTTTCAAAATAGGTATTGTACATCATCCATTTGTCCTCAAAACCGGTTTCCTGTGCGCTTTCCATGAAATCGACCTTACCGAAGGCTTGCTGGCACGTATTCTTCAGATCGGTTACGAACGCCTTGGAGACTTCGACATCCTCACGGTTTCCTAACCGGGTGACATGACCGGCTACGAAGGTTTCAAAATCGTAATCCAGTGCAATGTCGTGGGCTTTCATATAGGCCGGTACGTCTTCGGCAATACCCAAATTTTTAAAGGGAACCCAACCTGGGAATATGATATCGACCAACATCAGCACCTTTTGCTTTGGGGCGTACACGAAAATGTTACCGTCCATATGGTTTTTGCCGTGGTAGTCGAGCTGTAAATGCTGCCCGCCAATTTTCAATTCGTAATTTTTCTCAAAAGTAAGCGTTGGTACGGGGCGTCGGTCGTCATTTCTGGCTTCTAGGATTTTCTTGGTCTCTTCTTGGGCTATAATTTCAATATCTTTTGGAAAAAGTGCCGCCGCGCCAATATGGTCGGTATGCGAATGGGTATAGACTAAATGGGTGACGGGTTTGTTAGTAACATCTTTAATGGCTGCCAAAAGGTTTTCACCAATGGTCGGTGGCGCATCTACCATAACCACACCTTGGTCGTACACCAGAAAAATGGCGTTGTAAAGTCCGTCAGTGACCCAATACAGGTCATTGTTGATTTCTTCCACCAAATACCCTTTGTCATAAGGAATATTTGGCCCTTTCGATGTTTCGGGCAAGTTTGAATTATGTTGTGCATTGCCTGCTATCATGGCCATTGCAATGAGTAAGAGTGTTATTTTTTTCATTTTTATGGTTTAAATTTGCGTTGTGTTGGGGTCTTTCCGCTGTTTGTTTTTGGGTTTTAAATCATCAACAAGTTTGGCGTCCCTTTACTTTATTACTATCTATTCACGAATTGAAAGGCTGCACGATACGGGCACTACACCCCACTGTACATGCCTTCCCTTGTGTAGGTGGCTTTTAAATCCAATTCAAAAAGCACCATGTCTGCTGTGCCATTGGCTGAAATACGCATGTTCTCATCTTGATAGACCATTAAATCACCGGTCAATAATGCAATACCCTCGACGTTTACCTTACCTTCAAAAACATAGAGCACATAGGTTTTTTCTATTTGGTTGAGAAGTGCCAATGATTGGTTTTGCAGCCTTGCATCATAAACGCTGAGCTCTGAGTTTATTTCGAGGGGTACATTTTGGTGTGATGGCCCTGCAATGGTGCGCCATTCGTTGATACTGTAGGCGTTCTCAAAATCGTAAAACTGAACGCGCGGTTTTAGGCCGCTTACCGCCGGACGCATAAAGATTTGCAACATATCAACATCTTGCCCGTTATCACCGATTGATTCTTGATGGTAAATGCCTGCACCGGCATTCATCATCATGATTTTTGTATTGGTGACCGTAGTTTTATCACCCTCGGTATCTTCATGCACCAAATCACCCTTTCGGATATAGGAAAGAATTTCATCGTTCACGTGCGGGTGCATGGCTACGAACACCCCAGGTTTCAATCGGCCGCGGTCAAACCTTCCCAATTGGGCGAGCCCTCTTTTATCAGCGCTGTTTGTTAAGGCCAAACCAGGGAAATTGATATCTATATTAAAGTCACCTTTATGTATTTTATGGGATGCAGATGCTCTTAAAAGGCTTTTCATTGTAACGTTTTTTATTCGATACAAAGTTGCCGTCAAACTGAACATGTGAACAGGGCAAAAATGGACTTTATATAGTCATTATTTCCTGAGCATCACATTATGCTTGTCATTTGTATCTAGGGGGAATGTACCTAGGGCAAAGGTTCGATTTAACGGTGGGCTAGTTATTATCCAAATTACTTATTGTTGGGTAGAAATTACTTGGGGCCTCTAAAATCTGAGGGTGATAGGCCCGACATTCTTTTGAAGAATTTTGAAAAATTGGAAACATCTGAGAAATGTAGAAAGTGGGATATTTGTGAGATGGTACTATGTGTTTGGGCCAACATCATTTTAGCCTCTAGAAACAGGGCCCTGTCCAATAGTTGCTTGGCATTCAGGCCGGTTTCCTTTTTCAGGGTTTCGGAAAGGAATTTAGGTGAAACGTGAAGCAATTCTGCAATGGCCGAAACCTTTGTTGTCGCTTTCAAATGATTGTGCACGGCACTTTCAAATGACGCTACCATATGATGGGTATTGATTATTGGGCTTTTTACATGCTCGGTGTGCTTCAGCCAGATATTGTTAACGGTGTGCAAAAGGGCCCATAAATACCCATTCAATATTTGTGTAGTGCTCGCAACCTGGCCTTCATAGAGCGATACCATTCTTTCGAACAAATCACATAGGGTTGTACTATCTTGATAGCTGAGTTTTACAACGCAGTCATTATTGGAATATGAAAAGAAGGGAAACGTTTCAATAAAATTGGCGTTGTGCGATGCGATGGATAAAAACTGGGGCTTGAAGAGTAGGGTATATCCCTTTAAAGAAGAGAGTGTCGGTGCTTCGGCCATTATTCTTTGTACCTTTCTTGGTGGTACGATTTGTAGCGTGTTTTTAGATATTTTTTCACGATGAAAAGAATAACTATACTCAAAATCAGCACCCATGAACAAGGTGATATCAAAAAAGTGCTGACGGTAGAGTGGGGTTTCAACGCTTTGTTTTTTGTTCAGAACATGCTCTAACCTGCAAATATGAAATACTGATGCATCAGGCACTTGCTTAAAACGTAATAGTTTTAAGACGTGGTTGAAATCGGTAAGGTCAAAAATGCCATTCATTTATTTGAAGGTGATATTTGCTTTTTAGGGTACTGTATTCTGATTTAACCATCTCATTTACATAGCTGTTTTCATAACTGCTCTTGGTATTTTGATGGCGTTACACCAGCATATTTTTTGAAGTATTTACCAAATGTTGAAGGGTCTGAAAAATTTAGGGCATATGCTGTTTCAGATATGGTCATGTTCGGGTTTTGAAGCATAATTTTAGCTTCCAAAATCATCAAGTCGTGCAAAAATTGACTGGCTGTTTTACCAAGGTTCAGCTTCATTTTTTCTGATAATATTTTAGCCGAAAGATGCAAGCGATTTGCATACCAAGCCACATCTCGGTGCGTTTTTATATTATGGGCGGCAAGCTGTTTAAATTCATAGGTCACACTATCCTCTGCTTTCTGGTGGTCATTGGTATTAGAAGAATGAAGCTCATCACAAATGATATGCAACAGCGCTATTTGATGCTTCACTAATGCGTCTTTGTTTTTATAGTCCGAGTTGATAAAACGCTTAAGGGCGTCGAACAAAGTATCTATGCATTCGCGGTCTTTTTCATGCAAGTGGAAAACATGAAGGTCAGCATGTTCATAAAAAACGGCCCGATTTAGAATGTCGACATCGGTCGATTTGGTGAGTAAAAACTCTTTCGTGAAAAATATGGTCTCGTTTTCGGCAGCCTTAAAGGTCTGGGTCCATTTTCTAATAACATTCGGTCCCATGGTCAATAGTGCAGGGGCCTTGATTTCATGGTCGGTAAGTCCAGTGGTCAAGTAAAGCTGTCCTCTTTTCACGAATGCGATGCCAAAGGTTTCCGTTCGATAAGGTTCCTCTGGATATGGATCTCCTTCCCGAAACTCTTTTAAAAAATAGTCGGGATGCTTTGATTATACTTCAATGGTTTTTTTGAAGTCATCAATAGTATGGCGCTTGATAGTAGACATTTTATAAATATAACGAAATAAAGATCCTGGCAGGTTAATTCCCATTGCCCATGATAAAAATTTAGTCGGCCTTTTATCCTATAATAAAAGCGCAACCGTTTTCATTATCCGTTTAGCACATTGCCACTTCATTGCATTCCGGGAAAAGCGCTTCGCTACAAAAGTCTTGGACACAATTTTAAAGACGTAATTCTATATTCCACAAACACCTTTGGGTAGATGAAAATCGGGTATCCCGAGTTGACTAAAGAGGTATCATTGGCAAACTACGTCTTTGAAATAGCGTCCGTCTTTTATCCTGCTAAAACCCATAAGCGAAATCTATAGGCCGTTCAGCACATTGCCACTCCATTGCATTCCGGGCAAAGAGCTTCACTGGATAGGTCTTGGACACAAGCCCGAATTTCGGGCTTACCGCTGCGCTCGAAAGCCCAAAACCCGTGCTAGCGTCCGCTTGACCTGATTGTCTAATTCGTGTTTTGTTGCGCTTCAAGAGGATTGGAAGTTTCACGTCCCAAGGTTTTCGACCTACTGCCCGAACCGCCACCGTTCTTCTTTTTTTGACGGCAAAAAAACAACATCCGTTCATGGACGGCGGCATAAACCGTTTCGCTGAGCTTCACTTTTTATACGCCTTACCAAGCCCGGATATTGTATACAATCAAGCGACAAAAAAAGGTAACAGCGGACGGCTCTATGGGAAGTAAATCAAAAACGGAAACCATGAAATCATATCAAATCCTCAAAAATGAAGCGCAACAACCCCGAGGCTTCGGGAAAAAAACAAAAAGAGGAAAACCCTCTGGATATATTAAGTGCGGGCCAATGTCTTCTTTCGGTTAAAACAGGGCGAATCTATAACCTATGCCGATGGTTGGGACAAAAAGGGCATTTCATTCCTTTTCACAGCTTCTTGATGGTTATGGCGTACAATTAGAAAGAAATCTGGTCTATATAATAACGCTTTGCACCCAAAGAGCACCCCAGCTGACTTTTTGAGGACTAGCCGCTGCCTTTAATATCAATTGTATATTGGGCAAGCCTGTCTGTCGATACAGACAGGCTTGCCCTACCTTATTGAAAAAGTATATCTTAAACCCAGATTATGTATTAGACTTTCGTCATGAGGGTGCAAAGCGCAATAAAATCAAGACTTTTGCGATTGAGGCTTAGCCATCGCTAAGGTGATTGAGCGAAAGTCAGTGCAACGATTGATTTTGCAGGGATTTGCAGCCGTAATAGAATGTCTAGTGCATATTCTGGGTTAAACTTTGAGGCTTCTCCATATAAACCATAATGTTTAAAAATCTGGTGCCAACGGAGCTACTGGTTCACCACCGCCGCCAATGGTGTTTTCGGTGTTATTGGTGATCACATGAAGCGCGGTCATCAATTTGTTGATTTCGGCTTTCCATAGGTCACTTTCCATACCGAACCCATAAGCTTCTTCAAACTCACGCGCTACATATTCTTCAACGATTAAGTCCCAAGTGTCCCAATAGGTATCTTCTGTAAAATAGGTGCCGTAGTGCTGCAAAGTGTAGAGCAACTTTTTTGCTGCCTCGGTTTCCAGTCCAAGGTCTTCAGCGGTAACGTCTCTCGGTATGGCGAATAATGAACCCATTACAATATCAGGATCGGCATTTCTGTTGTAAATGGTAGGCGCATAGTTGTCAGCACTTTGCGCGGGCCATTTGAAACCTGGAACTTCGTCAGAATAATGCAAATATTTCTCTGCCCAAGGGTTAATTTTAATCACATGCCGAATGGGCTCATCACCGACCAATTCACCCAATCTGATGGTGCCGCCCAAGGCTGACAAATGGCTTGCCCCCTGTCCACCCGCGCCTTCAAGGCCATCTCCTAAATACGATATGCGGGTTCTGTTGTTCTCAAATCTTTTCCATTCCGGTAAATGAATGGGGCCATCGGCAATACAACGGCTGATACGCGAACCTTCCACCATCATTTGGTCTGAAGGGTCAAGAATGGCATAGTTGCTATTGGGAGTGAGGCCGTACGGACTCGAACCAGCGTCTGCAATGATGAGGTCTTTAGGAAACTTAAGATCAAAGCCTAAATAGTCTGTACCTGAGCACCGGTTTGCCTGAAAACTAGGACTGTTCCAAACGGGGTAGGTAGGGTCATCATCTGATAAGATGATGATATGCTGGGTGTCAACACCCACATTACCGGCAGGTTCAAAATTTGCATCTTTATAGACCGCATCGCTACCAAGGGGCATATTCCAGATAGAGGTTTTTAAAAAAGGCCATTTTAGGGGATCTCGAGGGCCTATAGCGCCCATATCGGGCTCTTCTTCTGGAGTAGTGTCATCAGGAACATCTTCTTCTGGCATTTCAGATACCGGTGTTTCACCATCGTTTGCTTCAATCAAAGTGTCTTCCGTATTTTCGCATCCTACCAAAAGAAAGCTAAAACACAGAAGAACAAAAGCGATACTGGTGGTGCAATTACTAGTTAATTTCATGATTTAGGGTTTAATTATGCTTCTTTTATATAAAAGGTTCGATTAAGGGCAATAATATGTACGTCCAGGGACCGGAAGAAGTTGTTACATTTTTAGTAGCCATTCTGTTCATTTCTGATTTCATTTGATAATTAAAGACTTGTAACAAACGATATTTACCCTAAAATCAATTAGTTAAGCTCATTGCATTGCAAGGGAATGGGCGACTGGCAGAAAAACACTTTTCGATAAAGCGTTGCCTAAATTCGCCGTAGGTAATCGAAATTCCGGTTCATTTTATTCAAATTTTTTTCAATCACAGCCATTTCTTTATTTCGGTCTTGATCAATCGGGTCCATTGTTGATAGCCTTCCTCGTTTTGGTGTATGTCATCATCACGAAAAATTTCTCGGCGTATTTTGTTGTCTTGAGTCAAAAACATAGATTTTGTCGCAATCCAATAGACCTGCTCATGCTTTCCGCAAACACGTTCCAATTCCCGGTTTTCGGCATCGATTTCTGCTATCAAATGCTCCCTTTTGGGTACGTGCGTCACTTCAATTACAAACAAGGGCATCGTAGGATGGCGTTTGCGTACCTTTCTGATGGTGTATTCTAGCAGCTTACCGATTTCCTCGGGGGTACGGTCTTCTTCGGTGCCCCAGATATCATTGCCGGCAAAAAGCACCAATGCCCCCAAGTTCGCTGGGAGGGTCTCTTGGGCGGCATAATGGGCCACATCGACAAAGCAGGAGCCGCCAAAGCCCCTTTGAATTACCGGATAGGGTGCCATATCCTCTTCTATGGAATCCCATAGTCGGATGCTGCTGCTACCCAAAAACATAATGCTGTTATCAGGATACTCTTGGTTGCGGTCCAATTCGGTAAAGCGGTCGATATCGCTTTCCCATTTGGTCAAATGGTGCCGGTATTTGTGTGTGGGTGCACAGGAGTTTGCCGCCAACAATGAGGCCAGCAATAGTAGCATGAACACCTTGTACCTCTTAAACATTATTTTGTCATTGTTATATCCAACTATCAATGAATTCCCAGCGTACACTAGATTTCCATATGTTGATTGATTATCAATCTTGATTGGGCCAATTACATCACTTCTTATGGTCGATTCGTTCGGAAATCGAACCACACCTTTATAGGCGGCGTTTGATCTCCTTCCCGGGCGTTAAAAGCTCCTTTTTGGCCGCTTGGCCCCAACCGATCCGGCATATTGAATTTGGTGCCTATAGCCGGTATTTCGTATAAGAATGAAATAGCACCTTTTGGAAAGGGAGGATATACCCCGCCTCGCACGTGTTTTGGTTCTTCCGGTGTAAAAAGCCGGAAATAGAGGTTTGGTGTTTCGGAAATTATCGTGAAGTCAGACTCGTCGGTATCGAACGTCATCCAGTAGGTGTCGGCGTGATAGCCTTTAAATTCTGGATAGACCAAATTGTTGAAACTTTCACCAGTGACCGTATTATTATACGCTTTCTGCCATACCCCTAGGTTGCTCCCCTTGATTCTATTTTTCCAAACACGGTAGGGGCCGCGTCCCATCCATGTAATTCCATTTACTTTTTCTTCAGGATAGTTGAAGGTAACCCCCAAATAGTCTAAGTCATTCATGGTCTGCAAGGGTGCGTCGACCGCTAGACCCAGCAAACCGTTTTTCTTGACGGTCCAGACCAGTTTCTTTGGGTATTCGGTATACCGGATGGTGACTTGATAGTCTCCCTTTTTGGTAATTCCCATTTGCACATCTTCAATTTCCGCAGCGGTACCAACAGGAACCGGTCCGCCGGCAAGTGAAATTGGGCCTTTTGCATTCTCGATACCTTTAAGGGTGCCATCAGCCTTGTTGAAGGTAATGCTCAAATCACTGACTCTTGCGATGACACGGTTATTTTCATCGGTAATCTGTATTTCCGATTCGGCATAGTTTTTTGACAGATAGGCCGCCGCTTTGACTTCGGGTTGCACTACCGGCCGGCTCCAGGAATACAATTCATTGCCTTGAGGGTCCAGAGCCGTAAACCTGAATATATCGGCTTCCGTTAACGGTACCTCCATTTCAATGTCAACCCGTGCCGTTTCGCCGGGCAGGGCATCCGGACTAGGTACGGTACCACTTCCGATAACCGTTTCATCTTGGCGGCCTATTTCCGTTTTTACGGCTTCCCATTCAAATCGGCACTCCTTGAGATTAGTGTAGATGAATTTGTTTTCAAGGAACAAGCTACCGTTCCAGCTGTCGTTAATGGTCACGGGCCGTACCTGTACTGGCGACCAAATTTCTTTGATGGTATAAAAGCTTCCCTCTTTTTCACGGTGTGGCCCTAAAATTCCGTCCGGGGCATTGTTGCCGTCGCTGTCAAATACGGTTCCCGCCTGATCGGTGCGCAGTACGGCTTCATCGGCCAAGACCCATAAAAATCCGCCCGAAAATAGGGGAGAGGCACTGTATTTAGTCCAATAATCGTTTAATCCGGCCCCGTGGCCGCCGTCATAGAGACCATGTAAGAATTCAGTGGGCATGAACGGTGCGTTACCGTCGACGAACCGGCCTACGGCATAATCATATTTTGGATAATGATGCGTGTCGATACCGTTGCGTAACAACCATGGGTAGATAACGGGGCGTTCTTGAAGATCCCAATGGTGGAACCATTTCTCATTGGCAAAGTCCCAACCAGCTTCGTTACCATGGTTCCAAGCGACTACACTAGGGTGGTTTTCATCCTTGAGCACCGTTTCTTTGATCAATTTAGGGCCTACTGTGGTGTCGTAGCCATCTTGCCAGCCAGTTACTTCATCGAGTACAAACAGACCTAAGGAATCGCATAGTTGTAAAAACCGTTTGTCAGGCACGTAGTGTGACATTCGCACGGCGTTCATATTCATTTCTTTCATCAGTCGTATATCGGTACGGTGGTGTTCCTCACTGAGGGCACGACCGGTCTCGGGCCAAAAGGAATGCCGGTTGACCCCTTTGAAGACCACTTTTTCACCGTTTACATAAAAGCCATCGTGTTCGCGAAGCTCGACGGTTCTAAAACCGATGCGCTCGGTAACTTGATGCACTAGGTCATTCCCTTTTTTCAAGGATATTCTCATGTCGTACAAGGTCGGGCGTTCTGGGTTCCAGGAAGCTACATTTTCAAACTTTCCCGAAATCGTCTTTTCCGATACCCCTTTACCAATATCATACTGTTGCGCCTTTCCAACTGGGTTACCGGTCATATCGAATAATTCGACAGCTAGGGAATAATCGGACTTCGATTTGTTCAGTTCGATTAAGGTTTGGAACGAACCGTCTGCCTTGGCATTGATCGCGGTGCGGGCCATATGGGTTTTGGGAAGTACCTCTAAAAAAACAGGCCGAAAAATACCTCCGAAAAGCCAAAAATCGGCTTGGCGTTCGGCCGCGTTAACGGAGGCATTAGCTGAATGCTTGGCGACGTCCACTTCCAACAAATTGGTTGTACCATAGTCTAGCAGTTTTGAGATGTCATATTTAAACCTGTAGAAGGCTCCCTGATGCATTTTTCCGGCCGATTTGCCATTAATTTTCACCTTGGTATCGGTCATGGAACCGTCAAAGACGATTTTCACTGTTTTCCCTTTCCAAGAAGCCGGTACTTCGAATTCATGTTTGTACAGCCCGTGTTCCTTCCCCAGTTTTACGTCTTTCCTTTTATGGTCATGGCCGTAATTGTAAGTTCCATAGCCCTGTAACTCCCAATTTGAGGGTACTGGTATTTTTGACCACTTACCACTGTTTTGACCGTCGGTACAATAAAAGTCCCATTCAACCGTACGGGCGGCATCTTTGCCCGACAGAAAAACGATTTCGGTCTTCTGACCAAAAAGATGGAAAGAATAGCAAAGAACGAGGGACAAAAGGAGCAGTGTTTTTGAATTCATTGAATTATTGTTTGATGACGAACTAGACTATAAAAAAAGCTGATGTATTTTTCCTTTATCGCTGGAGAGCTAAAAATCAAATTTTAGGAGGTAGGCCTGGCGCGATCCGGTATGGGTGGAATTGAATCCGACCATATCGCCCTTGGGGCTCCATCGACAATGGATATCGCAGCGATGGCCTTTTTCGAATTCCGCTGGTTCAGGATAAATTCCCAAAGGCAACACCGCTTCTGTTTCCATGTGCATCAGATATATCTTTTGTTCCCGAAGTTTGTTCTTGCTGGGGTAGGTGTCCGTGATCATCCATTTCCCGTCTGGCGAAAAGGTACCGTGACCGTCGAAGTCGAGCAGGCCATTGCCCAGTCGTTTGTAATTCTTCTGTCCCACGGTGAAGAGAATATGTGACATTTGTTCTGCCTCATAGCTTGCGGTAACCATTAATTTATCGTCGCTCAACCAGTCAAAATGTGAGCCGCCCCAATTATCTGGAAAACAGCGTTGAAGATTGGTGCCGTCTCTGTTGATGGTGAAAGAAGTCGTATTTCTTTTTGGAGTGGCACGGGCCAGCCAAAAGATCTTGCTGCCGTCGCGACTGAACAGGGTGTGGTTGAAGTATTCCATACCATCCTCCGGTATTTCCGGCACTGAATCCTTTACATCGGCAATGGAAAGTATTAATTTTCCCTCGCCCGTTTCTAAATCGACCAAGAACAGCCCGTCGTTTTCTGGAAAACGTACCTCGGGCTGGGCTTTCTGTCCTTCCCCACCATAGCCGTAATCGGAACGGGTAAGGCGTAGCCTGGCAAAATTGATGCTTACCGCTTCCTTTCCGTTAGGAGATACGGCACTTACCGGATAGGGTATTGTTTTTACCTCTTCCTTGGTATGCACGTTCATGATCACCGAAACGAACTTATCGTCGCGGAGGTCGTTGTAAATAATCAACGAATCTGGCGAAGTACCCAACCAGTGAGCCATACAGCCCTGTTGAAAGTTCCACGCCCGGGTAGTGGTCAGTGGAATAAACTCCAAGGTCTCCAAATCTACCATACCTAAGGTGGCCGTATCCTGTTCTGTTGGCAGCCGGTGCTTGACATCGGTCTCCAATACCGTGACGTATTTCTGATTGGCGCTGAACGAATTGATACCGTAATAACTGGCGTACAGATGCTCTTTTCCGTTGTCTATCAACTGAATGGGTTCTGAAACCTCTGGAAAATTGACGGTATTTACCGCGGTCTTTTTCGCTTGCTGTTGTGGCACAGTATCTTTCGGCTGTTGTTTGCAGGACATAAGCCCCAGGAGTGCTAAGATGAATAAGGAATGCTTCATAGATAAATGAATTTGTTATCGGTTTTTATTGGGCTGAAAATCAATCAACCAACAGTTTAAATGCTTTGTTTTCTGACGGGAGGGCCAGTTTCATGATGTAAACTCCTTTCCCAAGTTTTTCAACGGGTACGGTTACCGACTCGGCACTGATCAGCGCCTGCTCGACAATCAAATTTCCCGATAAATCATAAATCAGGAGTGAAAAAGGTTCTCGGGGAACGATATCCAGACCAAAAAAAGACAGTTCAACGGTCTTATCTTTTATGGGGTTGGTAGCTACCGAAATGGTCAGTGTTTCCCCAGATGCGATTGCCTCGCTGTTCTCGGCCAAGGTACTTCGATTGTTCGATGGATTTTCCGTATTGAACGTATACCCCATCAAGCTACCCAAACCATTGAATACCAAATATCCTATTGCTTCCGGCGCATGGTTGGTTTCGAAGTCTCTTGATTGTTCTTCTTGTGCAAATAACTGGATTTTATCTTGACCAAAACTATCGACCCCGTTCGATACATTTCGCCTTCTTCTCAAATTTACCGGGTCGATACCGTTCACGGTCTGAATATCGGCAAAAAACGCCCGCTCGTCATTAAAATAGGTTTGTAGAAAGTCGATGACCGTCCAAGGCGTATGGATATCGGCTGCTGGCAGTTTAACGGCTTCAAAGAAGTCAGTTCCGATACCGTTTGCTGATCCGCTCTCTATGGCCAGCCATGATATGGTTTCAGGTATGTGGTCACGATTACGTTGCCCATTCCCATTTTTCTGGCTGGGATTGCCCCGCTCTTCTTCGCTCAATTTCAAACGGAAGGAATCGGGACTCACATTTTTGACCGATACCACCACGGCTTCCGCCTCATTTTCAGTGCTCACCTGGGTAAGAAGAATGGGAGCGGAGTTAAAAGGCATTTTCAGAATCTGGGTATTGAAGGTACTACTAGCCCTAGCTGTACCGGCCTGCAGCGTAGTGCCATTTTCCAGTTCATGTACCCCGCGTTCCACGACCAAATAATAGATTTCTTCCGTTAAATGGATTTCATCCAAATATTCCCATTCATCTACCCGCCATTGAAAGCTATTGCCCGTGACATTTCGCACCCGAACCGTTGCGGGTTGAGACCCGGTAGTTGACAAAGGGCTCGTGATGACTATGGGGTTTTCAAAGTTTCGTTCCAGTTCCACGGTAGTCCAGGTATGATTTCCCTCCGATTTTCCGATTTCGCCGATGCTACTTCGTTCGGGTGTGTCGGTGGACTGTACTTGAACGTTATCAAAGACCACGGGATTGAAACTGGCGTACAAACCTATGTTGCCAGCGCCTTGATCCGAAGTTGCTATAGCATCAAGAATCAGCACATTATTTAGGGTAACCGTTGTCTCGCCATTTTCATTTTTTACCGCTAAGGTGTTCTTTTCATTGTTGGTACCTTCCTCATAGGTTTCGGTTGCGAGTACGGTTTGAGTACCATTGGCGATCGTTATCAATGAGACCTCTTTGGGGTTGATGCTTACGCGTACGAAGGTATAGTTCTCGGTATCGGAGTAGTTAAAAACCAAACCGTAGGCATTTTGAAATCTTGGGGTCGCCTCGACGGTGTAAATGAAATTTTCAAATACCAAACTGTCGTTCACGGCCAGTTTATTTTGGATTACCTCGGCCGTATTGTAGATACTGTCAACGACAGCCCAATCGCCCCGAATGGCTTTCCAACCTTGGGCGATGCCATCATTGAAATCCTCGAGGTACAATCCCTCTGATGCGATATTGATACTGATTTGGTCCGATCCCGTAATTCCTTCTTCATCCGTAGCCACGACTTCGATAGCGTTCGAACCGGGCTTTAAAGCGTTGAGCACGAAATCGTACGGTGCCGCTGTTTTCTCCCCAACCTTGGTGCTATCCAGAAAAAACTCGACCTTGGCGATGGGTGCATTGTTTTCCTGTACTTCGGCTTGTAGCGTTACGGCTTCACCCTGTTGAAATACCGCACCGTCCTCAGGGGAGGTAATGGTAACGACCGGTGCCTTGCTTATTGGAACCAAGGGTGTTACCAGAATATTGTCGAAGACCAACGAATTGAAATTGGCAAAGAGCCCGATTTTACCTGAGGCAAAGGTCTCGGCATCGATATCCTCTAAAACAGTCTCTCCGCTTAAAATCAGCCCGACCTTGTTCTCTTGGTAGGTAATCTTCACGGAATTGGAAGTCCTGACCCCACCGTTGGAGTAGGTGCCAAGGGCAATTTCCGTAAGGGTGCCATTCTCGTTCTTCGTTAATTTGAATTCCTTCGGGTTCGGGTCTATTCGTAGTAAAAAATAGTTATCACTGTTTTGATATTGAAAATAGACACCGTATTCGTTGCCGATGGACGGGGTCGCTTGGAGCTCGTAGGTAAAATCGGTAAAATCGGCCCCCTCGTAAATAGCGGTTTTGTTGCCAGTTATTTCGGGGGTAGTAAGTTCTTGGCCGACGACTTCCCAGGTTCCAATACTGAAATTCCAATCCTGCGCCTCACCATCATCGAAATTTTCTGCATAGGTTCCGGAAGGGGCAATGGTAAAACTCACCTCTTCAGAACTTGTATAAACGTCTTCATTATCAAAGGCTCGGGCCTGAACGACAAAGGTACCCAACTGGTCCAATCGCAGGGGAAAGCTGTAGGGGGCATCAACATCTTCAAAGACCTTTTGGCCATCGATATAGAATTCTACCCGGTCTATTGAACCGTCACTATCGGCAGCGTTGACCTCAAAATCAGTTTCAAAAGGCTGTTCGTAGAAGGCACCCTCAAAGGTTCCCTTGATGTCAATGGTCGGGGGTACGTTGCCATTTGGCGCGGGTATCTTCCACAGCCCATAGACGCCACAGCCTACCCAGGCCTCTCGGGTTACGGGATGTACCCGCACACAGGTGACCTCTCGACCTGCATCGAGACCACCGTCAACATTGCCATGACGGGGCGCTTTGGTCAGGGGTATGAAGGTTTGGCCCCGGTCGAGTGAGCGGTTTATCGCCACGTCGGTCGCATAGACATCCTTTGAACTGCCGGTGTACACGATATCGGTCACTACGGGATCAACCGCAACGGTATTGAAAACCCGCCGCTGATCTAGTTGGTCGATCGGGGTATTGTTGGTAATGTCGGTCAGTGTTTGGGTCACCCGTTCATATTTGTAGAGGTGGTTCTTTGATACGGCGTAGAAAATATCGTTGATCTGATCGTGTGCCATGTCCTCCAGTTCCTGACCGCTTTCACTGGTGAAGATAACGCTCCAGGTCAATCCGCTGTCCATCGAACTGACCACGCTGGTACCTTTGATTCCCAACAGCTCGCCAGAATCGCTGCGGTTATGGGTGAAAACCCCATCGCAATCTGCCATGGTGCTCCAGGTCAGGCCGGCGTCCTCACTTCTTAAATCCCCCAAAAAGAAAATATTCTTGTTTTCGGGATCGCTATATCCGGTACGTCTTCCACCGGAAACAATACCGGTCATGTTGAAGCTTTCCCCGCCATCAAAGGAGATGACCAATTCACGAGGGGCACTGTTGCTTCCCGGGGAATTGCGTACAAAAATGGTTTTTCCGTCTGGGGAATAGCCTCCGTAGGCGAAGCCACCAAAGCTTTTTCCGGAGGTATTCAAGTATTTATACGTATCGCCTCTGGTGGTAGTGATTGCGGCGTTGTAATCTTGATTGGTGACGACCACGATATCTGGATTCTCGACGCTAAAATTCAAGAACCCGGTTTGGGTGATCATGGAGTTGCCATTGTTCTTGAACACGAAGTTCTTACCGCCGTCGGTGCTTTGGGTAATCCAGTCACCCCCACTGGTCCAAACGATATTCTCATCGGTCGGATGCCAAATAGGATAAAGCTTCTTTCCTCGATTTTGGGGCAAAAAGGCCAAGGCATCATCGATGAACGATTCGGTCCAGGTGACGCCCCCATCCTCGGAGTAGAACCAAGGGTTGAAGAAGGGCTCCGCTTCCTGCTGTATCATCATTCTATTGGTATTTGCCGGACTCACTTTGATAAAAAATGCTCCTGGGGGATAATTTGTAGCGGTTATTTGTGTGAAGGTCTCCCCGGCATCATTGGAAAGATAAATACCGTCTGCCTTGCTGAGGTATACATTGTTCGGTTGCGTGGGCACCACGTCCATCCCGGTCATATTTCCCGGTTCTTTTAAGGTAAAGGTGGCGCCTCCGTCGGTACTCTTATAAAAGCCGTCTTCCCTTGCAGCGTAGACGAAGCCTTCTGTGGGATGTACTTTCAATATACTTTGTCCGTAGGCGGCCGAGTTGGGCAATAACACCCAATTCTCCCCACCATCTTCTGATTTGTAAAGACCGGGCAGTACTTCGCCCCGGTCGGGAAGGTTGTTGCAAAAAGACCTTCCAGCCCGGCTCCAGTAGGCGATGGCACTTCCTCCGATGGCCGCATCAAAGCTCGAGGCGTCCCAAACGACCTGTTCCCTAATATCGCGATAGCCACAGACGTCGGCCTCTACGACTTGGTTCCAGGTCTTGCCCTTATCCTTGGAAAGATGTACACCATTGTACACTTTATCGATGAGGGAGGGAACCGAGTTACCGCCTACGGCCAATACCTTATTGGCATTGTTTGGGTCGATGGCCAAAGCGCAGTTGCCTCGAGGTGTGTAGCCAGCATTGGCCTGTTCCCAAAGATTGCCCCCATTGTCCGTTCTGATAAGCCCAGCTACATCGGTACCCATCATCAGAAATTCCCCGTCGCTACTGACTGCCAAGGCTTGGGGCCAGTTGCCCCCTTCGCTACCGATAAAACCGGCTTCTTTTTGTTCTGTATTGCGAAGACCATTGTACTGCCACTCTTGAGCGTTCATAGGTATCATTGCCACGAGAAGCATCCCAGGTAAGACTCGCTTTAGCTGTAGTTTTTGTTGCCAGGTGAAATTTTTTCTCTGCCCTTGCTTTACCGTTGCTCTCATGGGTGTTATTTACGAGATCGTTTATTATTCAAAAGGTGCGTTAAATTCTAAATTTTATGGATTGAAGTTTAAAATACCGGTCCATCCACCGCCTTTTGACATTTCAATAGGGATTCGGCTCATACTGGTCACCTCCATTTTTTCAACCGTATAGTCCTCCGCGTAGGTATTGGAATTTATACCGTCACGGTATAGCGATAACGTATATGTTTTGTTCTTCGGAAGGAATGAAAGATCGAGTAAAAGACTACGTTCCTTCCAGTTGGTCATGGCCCCGACATACCAGTTATTGCCCTTTCTTTTGGCCACCATTACGGCTTCGCCGACCTCGCCGAACAAGGGAAGTGTTTCGTCCCAAGTGACCGGAATTCTGGAAATAAATTCAACCGTATGCTCATCGTCTAGATAAGAGGAAGGGGTATCGCAAAGCATTTGAAGACCACTCTCGTAAACTACGTACATCGCAACCTGATGGGCCCGGGTACCCAAGCTCATAGGTCGATAGAAACTGATGTTGAAATTTTCCTTTTGGGCATTGCTCAGCGCACCCGGGGTATAGTCCATAGGTCCCACGACATTGCGGATAAAGGGTAGGGTCACATTGTGCTCGGGCGTAATGTCGGCCGACCATTTATTGTTCTCACTGCCTTTGACGCCTTCATAACTGATTACATTGGGATAGGCCCTTCGAAGACCAGCTGGCTTATAGGAACCGTGAAAATCGACCAAGAGTTGGTTTTTTGCCGCTTCTTGGGCGATTTGAGTCAAAGAATTGACCATATACTGATCACCACGCTGCATAAAATCAACCTTAATTCCCTTGGCACCCCACTCGGCATAGGTTTTTAAAATGTTCTCTAAAGCTGCGTCGAGCGGTTTCCATAAACACCATAAAATGATACCTACGTTCTTCTGTTTGCCATAGGCTATCAATTCTTTTACATCAATATGCTCATTGAAATGCAGGATATCTGTGGTCGTCTTGGTCCAACCTTCGTCGAGGATGACGTATTCCAAATTGTATTTCGAGGCAAAATCGATGTAGTATTTATAGGTTTCCGTATTCAGTCCGGACTCAAAATCCACCCTGTGGATATTATTGGCATTGTACCAGTCCCACGCCACTTTTCCGGGCTTGATCCAAGAAACATCATCAATTTCCAAGGGGCTTGAAAGCTTGAAGACCAGCTCATTGTTCAAGAGGTCTTTATCCTCATCGGTAATGGCAAAGACGCGCCAGGGAAACGTTCGCTTTCCTTTTGTTTTGGCAATATAATCCGCTTCTTTGGTGATTATCTCACTACGGTCGGGCAAGGAATCCATTGGTTTTGTTTCTAGGACAGCCTTTGGAAATATAGCTCGCAGCTTCGACGAAGCCGTACCTTGTAAAAACAGATTGGGATAATCATAAAGGTCTGCCTCCGAAAAAAGCACAGAGATGTCAGCATTATCTTTGAAAAGCACGGGGAGTGAGGCAAATTGCCCGTCCGCAATATCTTTGACCTCTTTTTTGAGATAGTCCCTTTCGTAATGGGAATACATGCTTTCCTCTAGAGGAAAATAAGCAAGGGAACCTTCTGGAAAAGTAACCTCCATTTTTTCGGAGACCACTTCGATATCGCCCTTTAGTGCGGTGGAGAACCTGTAGGCGATACCCTCGTTGTAGACCCTAAAATGCAGGGAGAATCTTTTTTTGAAGGTAAGAACGAGCTCCCGGTACGAATTCTGGAGTATTTTGTTTTTTAGAGGAACCACAGGTTCGATATCGTCCCGTTTCTCGTTGATCTTGTCGAGGATTACTTTGGCATTTTTCCCTAAGTATTTATTAGAGAGGCCCAGGCCTATTTCGACACCTTCAATAACTTTTTTCCCATATTTGCTCGCCTCGAATGAGATGACTTCTCCGACGCTTACCGTTACCTGCGTATTGCGGTCTTCAGAAGAAATCTCAAAGGTCTGCTGCGCTGTCGTTGCGAAAGTGAAAAAGAGGGCGGCCCAGATAAATAGGATGTGGCTCATCAACCTATTTTTTTTATTGGACTTTATTTCTAGATATGTACCGTACGTTCTTGGCATTAGTCGGAATTTGATTTTTGATTCTTTTTGGGCAACACTTCTTCTTTTACACGGTCAAAATCGGTCGGACTGACCCATGAGGAATTCAATTCCTCCCCGTTCCAATATCGTTCGTAAAAATTGACCCCGCTGGTGTCGGCGTATTCATAATGATCGAAAACTTCCCCATGCCCCAGTATTCTAGGATCATTTTGGGCCCTGAGTTGATCCCACATTTGAGTGCGCAACTCATTGACCATTGTCTGGTAGCCCGATTGATGGGCCAAATTGTTCATGCAGAGGATATCCTCTTTGATGTTGTAGAGTTCGAAGGGTGGTCGTTTTCCAAAATTCAGTTCCCACAAAGGGCTGTCCTCCGACCTATCCTTGAGATGCAATAGGGTGGTTTTTGTGGGTGAACCGTCACAATTCAGATAGCCGGTCGAAGGATTGCCGGCCGGCCATCGGTCGGTCTCAAAATTTTCAACGAACAGATAGTCCCCTTTTACGATGCCGCGAATGGGGTACCCCACATCATCGGGGCGGCCTACATCATGGCGCTCCTTACCGATGAGTACGTGATCCCTTGCCGGGTCGATTACGCCTTGGTCGTTTGAACGGAAAATATCGGTCAGGCTTTTCCCTTCCATGGGCATCATTCCACTTTTTTCGATGGCTATTTCTGCAATTTCCAAAAGGGTAGGTGCAAGGTCGATAAAGCTGACCATGTCGTCAACCTTTCTATTGGGTTGCTCAATTCCGTTTTTCCACATCATGGTCAGCGGCATGTGATTGGATAGCTCATATTCCTGACCTTTAATTCGTGGAAAAGGCATACCGTTGTCAGCGGTTACGATGATCAAGGTATTGTCAAGTTCTCCCTTTTCTTCCAGCAGTCGCAGCATGTTGCCGAGTTGCTTATCGAAATATTCGATTTCAAAGGCATAGTCAAGCAAATCGGTACGTACCGAATCGATATCTGGCCAATGGGCATAGACGGAATCAATCTGCGCCAATTTTTTCTTCCCCTTGGCGATGCCCGAACCGTATTCATAATCGCGGTGGGGTTCTTTTGAGCCGAACCAAAAACTAAAGGGTTCTTCTTCTGTTTTCTGGTTTAAGAAATTCTCGAAGTTTGCGGCATAGTCGGTCTTCGAAATGCCGGTTGTGGGTACTTCGGTTTGTTTGTCGTTGAAGGGCGTACCGGTCAAAAATCTGGGCTTACCGTTTATAGTGGCGACCCCCGGTGCCCATCCCTTGCCCGTAAAACCGGTATGGTATCCATTGTCTGCCAACGACTCGAAAAAACTCTTGAATTTTTCAGGAAAGTAGCACCAATGGTTTGCCGCTTCTTCCAATTGCCAAGAATTTCGGCCTGTCAAAAAGGAAGAACGGGAAGGTGCGCATTTCGCGTTGGGCGTGTAGGCGTTCGAAAAGAGAATACCTTCCTGAGCTATGCGATCAAAGTTTGGGGTCTCTACCCAGGTGCAGCCATTGATGCCGACGTGTGGAAAGGAGGCATCATCCATCATGGCGATCAAAATATTCGGTCGTTTGTGCGCATCAGAACGCTCCTTGGAAGAACAGCCGATCAAGAGCCCTACTGCCAACAGCAACATCACAATAGTAATACCTACCTTTTTCATAGGTTCAGTTTTTCAAAATAAGGCAGATCGTCAAGACCTACGGAAACCGTAATCTTTTTGGGTCCCTTGATTGTTTTGCCGGTAAAGCTTCTCCATTTTCCAGGAGGAATGTCAACCTTTCGTTTGGTGGCCCCTTTTTCAAGAACGGGCGCTACCAGCAGGGTATCGCCCAACAGAAATTGATCTTTGACGTTTGCATAGCCCGAATGGGGATAGGTATATTCAAGTAACCGTAAAATAGGCTCCCCCGTCCGGGAACTTTCTTGGGCTGTTTTGAGGATATAATCCGAGAATTTTTCCCTCAATTTGACCGCATTTAAGACCGCATTCAAATGAGTTTCGTTCAATACGCGCCAAGGGGCCACTGAAAATTGCATCATGGGCATCAGGGCGTGGCTTTGTGCGGAGCGAACAATCAATTCTTGATCGATTTCCGCATCGTTCAAAAATGATCTAAACGCGCCACCGCCAATCATATCGGGGCAACTAAAGGGATACCCCATGATACCTGCGAGCCCCATTTGGGGGACTAGTTTTTCAAGGTCTTCCCACGTATGCTTTTTGTCCCTTAACCGCTGGATCAGGGGTTGACCGCCCATTTTCCAGGTGGCCCGGTATTCATTGAAGGGATAATCAAGCCCTATTTTGGCGAACAGCCGGGTATGCTCATTGGCCGAAATGGGTTTGACACTTTCGCCCTGGGTATAGTAGCTTGAATCGCCGGCGTCGAACTTAAATCCGTCTATACCATACTCTGACTGCAAGAAATCCAATGTTTTTTTGAACCAAGCTACCGCATCGGGATTGGAAAGATCTAAGACCGCACTCACGCCGTTCCACCACTGAATCATTTTGGGCCGATGTCTCTTCGGAAGTTCAGTGGGCAGCCCTGCTTTGTCTTCTTCAACAGATTTTGAGGTTATAAAAAGGTCTTTCTGTGCCATCTCCCGAAAAGTGGCACTATCGGGACTCACAAAGGGGCACACCCAAAGCATTACCTTAAAACCAAGTTGGTGCAGTTCTTCCATCATCGCTTTTGGATCGGGAAACCTGCCGGGATGCCACGCCCATGTCCCATAATCTTCTTGCCAATTGTCATCGATCATCAAAATCCCCGGAGGCATACCATTTTTGATGATATTATGGGCGTACTCGAGAATATCTTTTTGATTTTGGTTATAGGTAAGCTCGATCCAAGTGTTGTATTGGGGTACGCGAAAGAATGCTTCGCTTGGCATACGCCTCGAAGCGTTGAAATAATTGGCGTTGGCATATTGAAAGGCCTCCTTAAGTGATTTTCCAGCCTTATGGTGGGCTATCGTACCATAATCGCCAATGGCAACGAGTTTTCCATTTTCATAAGAAAATTGAAAGGGTGTTTCGCTCCATACTACGTCCCCTGCATCCGAGAGCAACAATGGCTGAACTTGGTTGCCGTAATTATTGCCGTACATATCAATGGTCAGTGAATTAGACAAGGGCATCATTTCCCCCATACTGATAATACCTGCCCACCAGTTTTTATCGGCATCTAAATCCAACTGTTGCATCGGTTTTTGGGAAACTACTGGGTTGCCTATCAAAATCGCGATCGTGGTTATTATGTATCCTATCTGCTTTCTCATTTTATCTTTTGCATTGTTTCCCTCCTAAATCAATTTTCAAACACACGTTCTTTTCCGTTGATCGCTACCATTATAATCGACGCTATGGCATCGGTAAACGGTATGGCTTTCGAAGACTGTGACAAATACGAACCACCCCTATAAAATTCTACTTTTCGTTTCTTGCCGTTGTTGAAGGTAATCATCGCATGGGTCTCATTTTCAAGTGGACGAATCAGTCTATCGAACTGTTTTTGGAGCTTAAAGACCTGGCTCGTTGCATCGTTTCTTGTAGCTATTACCAACGGCTCCTTTCTTTTATTATAAAGTAGGGCCAAAGCTTTGGCATTGTCGGGTACATGAAACCCTGTATTTTCTTCCATAAGTGCGAAATTTCCTTTGCCATCCCCTAAGAGGACGAGACCATTCAAGGCATCGTACTGACCAATCAAAGCATTCACTGCATAGTCGTTGCCAACCAATAAAATATCTAAGTTACCGTCGTTATTGACGTCGGTGGCGAGCGTGCCGTTTACAGGGGCAAATTGCGCTTCTATGGGTAAGGGCTTGAATCGAAATTTAAAATCCCCCAAATTTTCGAGATAGCCGGTTCGTGTTTCGTTGATGTATTTTTTGGGTATGTCATTCAGTTGTATTTTTTGCAGCAGACCTTCCGTGGTTTCGGTGGCATAGCTGGCATAGTCAGGATATGCTTTCTTGAGGCCGATCAGTTGCTCGAACAAGGTATTTCTTGGGTGGATGGGAACCAATTGTGCTGCCCCAGCGGTATCTTTTTCCCAACTATTGATAATGCCGTCTATGACACCATCATTGTTCAAATCATCTGAAAATATGGTCAAGGGATGTTCGTTCGAAGCTTTAAGGGACGAATTGAGGCCTAAATTTCCTAATACGTAATCGATATCGCCGTCGTTGTCGAAATCACCCCCTGAAACGGAATTCCAAAACCCTGACTGTGGTACATCTATCTTCTTTGTGAGTGTGCCATTGTCATTTCGATATATCGTAATGGGCATCCATTCACCGACTACGATCAAGTCGAGCCATGTATCATTATCGATATCCGTCCATAAGGCAGAAGTGACCATCCCTGCTTCGAGCAGCCCAGGAGCGTTGTTGGCCGTTACGTCCGTGAATTTTCCGTTGTCGTTCCGGAGTAGAAAACTTTTGACAGATTCAGGGTATTTGGTAATGGCCACCCGACCGCCCCGGAACAAATCTAAATCGCCATCTTTATCATAATCCGCTGCGGCGACGATCGATCCGGTAACGTTTATTTCGGGAAGCCGACCTTTCAGTTTTTTAAAATTCCCATTTCCATCGTTGCCGTAAAGCCGATCTTGGTAGTACTTAGAAGATGCCCCATACTCGCCGCTACCGCTCACGACATACAAATCTTGGTCGCCATCACCGTCTGCATCGAACAGCAACACGCCGGTGTCTTCTTCCTTCTTTTCTCCAATTATGAGGTTTTGGCTAGAAAAAGTTCCTTCTTCCGTTTGTAGGAAAAAAGTTCCGGATTGTTTGTAAGCCCCTCCTATAAAAATATCTTCCAAGCCATTGTTATCGATATCACCAACGGCAATGCCCGGCCCCTGTTTTGAAAACTTGTGAAGCAGCAAAGGCGCATAATTGAAATCGTTAAATGCTGGCTCTGAATGTTTAAAATTGATGCCCGGAGGTTCGTTCGCACGCTCAAAAAGAGGTGGATTCTCTTTTGCATCTTTTTGGGTAGGATACATTGCTTTGGACGCATCGAATGAAATGGTTTGATTGGATGCAATACCGTACGATATTTCCTGCTTGCCGGAAGGCCAAACCACTTTCACGGAGTCAATTTTGGCGGTTGTTCCAAGACCAAAGTGCATTGGGCCCATGGTCGACGACTGAAACCCTCGATACGGATTGTTTTCCACGTATTGCAGTTCCTTGCCCTGATAAAGGGTGACTTTTGCACCAACACCACTCTTGTTTTGTGTTTCGCCCGATAGCGCTACTTTCAAAAAATTGGAATCCAAACCATTTTCTCTGGTGTTATTTCTATAAATCGCGGAGGTGGCATTCAAATTATTAATCACCAGGTCTAGATCACCATCGTTGTCCAAATCGGCATAACTGGCCCCGTTGGAGCATATTTTTTCGGTCAATCCTGAACGATCGCCTGGATCTAAAAAAGTCAGATTTCCATTATTGAGAAACAGTTGATTTTTATCTTTCAGATAGTCAAGGTTTGCCATGTATTCGGTTACTAAGCGTACAAAGGTTTGCGCATCGGTGCCCGGCCGTATACTTGATTTTCGATAATCGATATAATCGAGATTGGTAAGGTCCTTAGGGATGCCATTGGTTATAAAAAGGTCTTTGTTTCCATCATTATCAAAATCGGCAAACAGCGGCCCCCAGCTCCAGCCTGTTTTATAAACACCCGATAATTGCCCGATTTCACTAAAATAAGGTTCGCCCTGCGCATCCATCCCTTGATGTACTTGCAGCATATTGCGTATGAACTGCGGTTCGTAACCCATTTGGGTTTGAAGTTTCAGCCTGGTGTTTTCGACGAACCCGATCATCAGTTTTTGACTTTGAATATCTTTGGGGAGCATGTCTAACGATATGATATCTACTAGGCCGTCATTGTTGAAATCAGCAATGTCACATCCCATCGATGATGTTGCCTGATGCCGTAAAACGGAGGCCACCTTATTTTCAAAAGTGCCGTTGCCCTTGTTCATGTATAAGATGTCATTAGAATTGTAATCATTGGAGACATAAATATCGGGCCAGCTATCGCCGTTGATGTCACTGATGCTTACGCCCAAACCATAGCCTTCGAACACGATTCCGGAAGTATTGCTGACATCACGGTACACCACATGACCTTTCTGAGCATCAATACCTATGTTTTCAAGAAGCATATCGGTATTTGGGGCAGAACCGTCGGTACGTCTTGGCCTTATGGAGTTTGGGTCAAAAGTGTCATACTCATCAATGAGGATAAACACATCTAAATCACTGTCTTTATCATAATCAAAAAAGGCGGCATGGGTGGCACTGGGCGTAATGGCGAGGCCATAGGCTTCGGCCATTTCGGTAAAGGTGCCGTCTTGGTTATTGACCCACAATACATTTTTGGAATACCGGTAAACTTTTTTATTGGAACGGCACACATAAATATCGAGGAAGCCGTCTGAATTGATGTCAACCACGCTGACACCGGTTGACCAACCGCTTTTAGAGGCAATGTTCGATTCTTCAGAGACATCCTCAAACTTCATATTGCCTTTGTTCATATATAATCGGTCATTCACTTGATTTCCGGCGAAAAAAGTATCGGGTAGGCCATCGTTATTGAAATCCCCCACAGCCACTCCTGCGCCATTGTAGAGATATTCGTATCGAAGTATGTTGATGGAATCGTTTTCCGAAATCAGGTTTTTATAACCAATTCCGCTGATTGATTCCGGTATTTTATGGAAGATTGGTTGAGCCATCTGCGATCTATTTTCTAAGCCTTCGGATGTATTCGTACATGAAAACGATGATATGACGGCCAGTAAAGCAGTGAGATAAATCGTTTTCATTCGTTTTAACTTGGCTAAATAATCGTGATTTTAATGTTTAAAGCCTTTGCAATTGGAGTTTGAACAGACTTACGTCGATATTTTTACCTAGAATTTCCTTTAATATTTCGAGAGCTTGCCCAGAGCTTGTTTAGAAACAAAATAAGGTGAAGACAATGTTCAGAAAGCCTATGTTAAAGAGCTTATGGATTGTAGTTTGGGAACAGGGAAAGATGAGAATTTCTTTCCCCGTTCTTTCAATCAAACTAACTCAAAACATAATTACAAAAATCTAATTCCAACCTTGTTTTTGTTGTAGTGTTCCGTTGTGCAGATCAACTTCTTCCTGCGGGTAGGGATATTCCAAATCTCTGGGTGCAATAGCCTGCTTTTCAACAGCATTTAATCGGTCAATGACAATGCCCCAACGTCGGAGGTCATAAAGCCGTTGGCATTCGTTAACAAATTCCAATCGCCGGTCATTATAGATTTTGTCAAGTAATTCCGCTTGATTGGAAACATCAATGACCGTCTCCACATTGGGCAGGCCAGCACGATTTCTGATTTTGTTCAGCTCGGTAGAAGCACCCGTCAAATCATTGTTTTCTGCCAAGGCTTCGGCGAGAACCAATATGACATCGGCATAGCGTAATACAGGAAAATCGATGGCGTTGTCAGGGGCAGCAACGTTATTTAGCCACCCATCCCTTGACCAAAATTTGTTGGCCCACCAAAGTTTTGTAAAGGTCTCGCCCCTATTTCTTGAAATAAAATCCTCACTTATAGTTTCGCCCGGTGCTAGCTCGTACCCTGCTGATCGTACCTCAAAACTTGGTTCTATCATGAAATCTCCCTCTTGAATTACAGTTGCATTCATACGTTCATCTCCGGGTTCAAAAGCTTCCACCAAATCTTCGGTTGGCGTTGACTGGCCCCATCCTTGAGGTTCCATCCATTGTGAGGTAAGTTGAGTTTCGCCTTGTTGAGGTGAGAAGACTACGGCAAATATGATTTCAGAGTTGAATTCATTACTTTCTTGGAAGATGGAAAGAAAATCATCCTGAAGACTATATTGCCCTGAGTCAATCACTTCATTGGCGAAGGTAATGGCATCCGTCCATTTTTCCTGATATAGAAAAGTCTTTGCCAATAGGGTCTGGGCGGCCCCTTTAGTAGCTCTTCCCGTATCGGTTGACCCAAGTTCAGAGTTAAGTGGTAAGCCTTCTATGGCGTCTTTAAGATCTTGTTCGATAAAGGCATAAACATCTTCGACAGATGATGGCGCAATTGTCAGTTCATCAGCGGGTAGCACTTCGGATACCAAAGGTACTTCACCCCATAGATTTACCAAATTGAAATAGAAAAGGGCCCTTAAGAACTTGGCTTCGCCTTCAAATCGATTGAGTATTTCAGGGTCGAGTCCTTGGGCATTTGGAATGTTCTCCAGTAATAGGTTGGCGCGATTGATACCATCGTAGAGACCGCGCCAGGTTGAAAGAAGGGTTCTGTCGGTGGTACTAGCCGCATACTCGGCCAATTCGCGTGCCCCGGTATTGCCTCGTAAGTTATCCGTAGGCCCATCGACCATTCGCCACATGTTTAAATCATACATAGCACGGGTCTGCATCGCGTCATACACACCTACAAGTGCCTGAAATACCTGTTCCTCGTTGGAATAGAAGTTGTCGGCTACGATGACATCTATGGGTTCTTTTTCTAAATAGTCTTCACAAGCACCCGTTATGATGGCTACGAGTATCAGTACGATTCCCTTTGTAATAATTTTATTTGTTTTCATAGTTTTTATTTGAATAAACAGTATTGTTTCATCAGCAGTCCGCCGATTCGTTTTGTTTCTTGTTGTATGAGCACCATCTAGAATGTAATGTTAACACCCATCAAAAAGTTTCGTGGTAGCGGATATACTCCTTTGTCGATACCGAGTTCCAAGTCCCGGTTTCCACCACCGCTCCTGGTATTTTGGCCTACCTCCGGGTCAAAACTAAAATAGTTTGTCAAAGTAAACAGGTTTTGTGCCGCGACATAAAATCTGAATCGCCTCATCCCCAAGCTCTCCACAATTGTCTCGGGAAATGTATATCCCAATTCAATATTTCGAAGTCTTAAATAGTCGCCGTCAAAAATATAGCGGTCTGATACTCGATAGTTGTCCGCGGGATCGTTAAAAGATATTCTTGGGAAGGTATTGGTCGAGCCTTCACCGGACCATGCGTTGAGTGCATCGGGCAAACGATTGTTACCCCCACCACCGGCGTCATCATTTAAATTACGATATACCAGACTGAAAATATCCACTCCTGATACCCCTTGAAACAAGGTGCTAAAATCAATGTTCTTGTATTGGGCATTCAAGGTGAATCCGTAGGTAAAATCGGGAATGGGATCCCCAATTACTGTTCTGTCGTCAGGAGAAATGATACCATCGGGAACCCCGTCGGGACCACTGATGTCTTTCCATCGCACATCACCTGGCTGTACGTTCGGGGTATCGGGAGTAGGTCCATTCGCAATCTCTGCTTCATTTTGGTAAATACCGTCGAATTGATACCCAAAGAAGGAAGATATAGTACTACCCACCACGGCCCGGGTTACTGGCTCATCAATACGGAAAGCTACCGAGCTGTTATCGGTGATTACAAATTCATCGCCACCAAGGTCTAGCACCTCATTGGTTAAAGTAGCCCCGTTGGCCGTTACATTAAAATTAAAATCTTTACCTATTGAACCATTGTACGATACAGCAAATTCAACACCTCTGTTCAGAACGCGACCTAAATTCTGTGGGGGTGCCTCAGCACCACCTCCTACTGCTGGAATGGCGGCTCTGATCAACATATCACGGGTTGTCTTTTTATAATAATCGACCGTAAAATCGAGTTTATTGTTAAAAAGCGATACATCAAGACCTACATTGAGCTGGTCATTTGTTTCCCATGAAATCGTTCTGTTGCCCAGCTGGGAGGGACGAACACCAGGTTGTAAGCTTCCACCGAAGGGATAGTTGCTTCCAGCTGAAAGTCGGTTGAATATTAAATAATTATCTCCCAAGTTAAAGTTACCCGATTCCCCAAAGCTACCTCTAAGCTTCATATTTGTGATGACTTTACTATCCTGTAGAAAATTTTCCTTAGCAATATTCCATCCCACGGAAAAAGCGGGAAACGTACCCCATCTCAAATCTTCGGCGAAAACCGAGGCACCGTCCCTTCGCAATACGGCCTGTAAAATATATTTATTCTTGTAAGAGTAGTTTAACCTACCGAAAAACGAGAGCAGCGACCTTTCTCCACGATTACTGTTCGCAATTAATCTGTTGGGATCACCAAAACCGATAAACCGTCTGCTAGGAGTGGTATCGGTAAAACCGTCTTGTCTTGTAAATATGAATTCATCTGAAAAAGATTGGGCCGAAGAGCCAACTACTGCGGTAAAATCATGACTCCCATCATTCTTTGAATAGGTCAAGAAGTTATCCCAGTTCAGATTGACCGAATTGGAGGAGTTCTCGTTTAAATTTGAAACTGCCGGGTTGTTGATGCCGTCCTCATCCTTAACTGCTGGTTGCGTAAAAATCTTTGATGTACCAAAAAACCGGCTATAACCAAAAAGCGATTTGAATTCAAGGTTTTTTAACAAGTCCAATTCGGCATATAGGCTGCCTGTAATGGCATTTCTAATATTTCGTCTATCAGCCCTTTCAGCGGTGGCCAATGGATGTTTTGCACCACCCCAGTATTCCACTGGCCCAACGGGTGTAACATCGTACTGTCCGTCTGGTCTTCTTGGTTGAAAGAGCTGTGAATATCCCAAGGCAGAAAAGGTGACCGAATCAAAATTGATGTTGGTGTCAACTCCTCCAAGTTCGTTTTGACTAAAAATGAAATTAGTGCCCAATTTCAGAAAGTCGGTAGCTTTGTGGTCTACATTTCCACGTATTGAATAACGAACAAAATCACTGTTGATAATGACCCCTTTTTGTGAACGGTACCCTGCGGACATCGCGTATTGTGTTTGTTCAGTACCTCCGTTGAAGGCTAGGTTCAAATCACTAAAAGGTGCCGCTCTGAAAATTACTTTCTGCCAATCGGTTCCCGTTAAGGGAAGCGACTGCGGGTCTGTGTAAAACGGATTCTGTGGAAAAAATCCATCTTCCCCCTCTTGAATCACGCTGCCATCAGGTCTGGTGTTTCGATCTAATACCGCTATGTTGTTGACAATGGCCTGCTCCCTAGGGTTAAGTACTTGGACATTTTGCCGCCATGCTTCACCTATGCCGGTGTGCATATTCAAGGTCAGGCTTGATTTGCCAACAGTTCCCCGTTTGGTCGTAATCACCACGACCCCATTTGCTGCCTGTACCCCGTAGATGGATGATGCCGCGGCATCCTTCAATACATCTACCGATGCAATGTCGTTTGGGTTAAGAAGGTCGATGCCGTTTTTTGTAGGCACACCATCGATAATGAATAGGGGCGAATTATCTCCATTTTGGGCGGCCGTAGAGAAACCACGAATTCGAATACTTACCTCGCCACCCGGTGAGGCATCGTTCGTAGAGATGGCCACCCCAGGAATTCGGCCCTGGAGTGCTTGGTCTAATCTAGGCACGGAATTACGAACGATATCGGCGGCCTTTACCGAAGATATGGCGCTGGTAACATCTTCCCTTTCTTGTGTACCGTAGCCGACCACCACCACTTCTCCCAAGGTTTCTGCGTCTACTGCCATAGTAACATTGATCTGTTTAGATTCCCCAACAGGTAATTCCTGGTTCTTGAAACCGAGATAACTAAAAACCAGTACCGCAGATTTATCACTAACCTCAATGTTATACTCGCCATCAAAATTGGTGGAAACCCCATTGCTGGTACCTTTCTCCACAATATTTACTCCCGGCAAAGCAACCCCCTCATCGTCTGTTACAGTTCCAGTTACGACGATTGGTTCTTGTGTGCTTTTGGTGTTGTCGGTATTCGAGTTTACCCCTACATTTACCGCTTTCGTCCGCGGCGTTAAGACAATTTGCTTCTCAATTACTCTAAAACTGACGGAACTATTGTTGAAAAGTTTGCTTAAAACATATCTAATATCTTTTTCGTTAGCCTTAATGGTTATCCTTCGGCTCAGGTTCAAATCATCCTTGCTATAGAAAAACCTGAAATCGGAAGTAGTTTCTATTTCGTTCATTACATCTATTACAGAAACGGACCGCACATTAAGGGTTATTTTTGTTTTCTGTGCATACCCATTTTCCGCTTGAAGTTGAAATATACCGATAAGGAGTAAAAACAAAGAAAATTTCATTTTCAAATCAAGTTTTATGGAAAAAAAAGGCCTGAGAAAATCTTGATAGTTGTAGGGCTTTTTCATATTTTTAATTTTGGTTTTAGTTGTGACGACTGAAATCATTTTTTGAATCGGAAAGTGTTGACGCACTTTCCGATTTCATTTCTAAATTGTAATTGGGCAAGGTTTTATTTCATTGGCGTGCTATTGGTATTGTTTTATACTTTGATATGACGATCACATCGTTTTCTATTCGGTATTCGAAAGGTGTGTATTCTCTAAAAATATTTAATATGTCTGCGAGCGATTCCTTCTCGAACGTACCCGTGAAATTTTTCGACTCCAACTCAGTGAATTCGTTGTTTATTTCCACGGCAAAATGCCTTTCAAGCTTTCGAATGATTATGTGAAAGGGGTCATCTAGGAAGAGCAATTTATTTTTTGTCCAAGCCGTGTATTTTGATATGTTGGCTTTAGCTACTTTGATTTCTTCGTTTTGAAATACTGCTCGCGTACCAGGAACCATTACTATGGGCGATTCGGCATCTTCATTGTTCGATTTGTAGACCCCAACACTGCCTTCTACCAAAACCGTGGCTGTATTGTTCTCATTCTTATAACTTGACACATTGAACTTCGTACCATACACCCGGGTGTTCATCTCATCGGTAATCACTGTAAACGGACGTGTTTTGTCTTGTTTTACGGAAAAATACGCCTCACCATCCAAATAAACATCTCGGGATGTTTTGCTCGAAAAATGAACGGGATATCTTAATTTTGAGCCGGAGTTTAAATAAACATAAGATCCATCGGAAAGCTTTAGTTCAAATTTTTTTCCATAAGGTACGGTGAGCTGATTGTATACAAGTTCTTTGGCAGTTAAATAGCCTTCTTCTCCATAGTGAAGTACATTTTTCTCTTGTGTTAGAATGGTATTTCCACCCTTATCCGTAATATCCTTGGAGGTGTTTTCATCCAAGATTTGCCGTGTTCCGTCTTGAAGTTCCAGGACAACACTTGATTCGGTATCAATCACGGGATGTTCCTCATTGTCGAAAAACCTAGTAGTATTTAAAAAAGTCGTCACTGCAATGGCGGCTAAAAAAACGCCTGCAATCTTAAGAAAGGGGCGATAGTCACTGCTTCCGATTTTTCGTACCCCAAGACGCTTCATTTTTCCCTTTCCTCTTGTGGATACAATATTTCGCCATATGCCGTCCAAGTCCTTTTCGGTAAAATCTTCGTGGTCAAAGTCCATTAAGAGTACCAGTTGCCGTGCTTTTTCTATGGTCTCTTTTTTTTCGGGATGCTGCTTGATCCAATCGGTCCAAAAGGTATCGGCCATGATATTTTTATTCCAAACCCATATTTGGAAGTACTCATCACTTGCAAAATCCTCTATTGAAAATTCTTCGTAAATCATTCTTTTGAAAAGGGTTTACATAAACCTCTCAATATATAAGAGACCAAAAAACTACAATTACTCCCAAAATGGCGAACTTTTTTGAAGACTGTTAAGATTAATTGATTCCACAGTGCTTTACCGGTGTACTTTGGTCTGTTAACTTTAGGACAAATTATGGTAATATGTTAACCTATTGAGATTTATGGAGCAGTTCCCCGATGAGGAATCCTGTGGTTCCGATATGGGCAACGTAAAGGGAAAAGCAGTATTGGTTCAAGGCCAAAAGGACAATGGCCATGCGCTGACTGTGGCTTCAGGACGACCCTGCTCAGCGGAACGATGATGGAGAACAGACTATTGCCCGTAAGCACTTGTTATATCGCCATGACCTAAATGACCTATGGCAAAAAGATGTTTCCGCGGTGGAACTCCAGCGGCAGTTGGGACACAAAAGGTACGATACGGTCTGGTCGCTCTTGCACAAGATTAGGGAGGCAATGCGCAAGCTCGGTGCGCTTTACGGACTCAAAGGAGAAATCGAGTTCGACGAGGGCTACTTTGAGTCCGCTGTCAAGGAAAATGTAAAGAAGAACCTCAAAACGGGGCGCGGCAGCCAAAAACAGTCCAATGTTGCGGTGATGGCGGAATGGACCCCTTCGGAAGACCCCGATACCGGGGAGAAAAGTAGCCATTGCCAATATTTTCAACTTACACACTTAATGGGATAGTGTCTATTTCAAGATGAAGATACTTACTTCCCACAAGGCAGAGGTAATAGATGAAATTGTAAAGGGTAACTTTTAGGAAACGAGCATCGTTTTCAGCGACAAAAGTACAAGCTATGTGAACATATCCACTTATATCGAGATGCACATAATGGAAAAATCCGGTAAGGAAACAACGGCAACCACACTAAAATGGTTTCATATAGCCATTGCCAATGCAAAATGGTTTACCAAAAGATAAAAGGGATTTACCTGCGGAACTACCTAGACTAATTCTGTTACTAACCAAACAGAAGGTATTTTGATGAAAGGCTGTTCAATAGGCTCACAATAGCAATCACGACACTCTACTGGTACATAGACGGGTGACGGGTAATCAATCAAGATTACAAGTATTCTCGTATTCCGACTTCTCGTATCAGTAGTTGTTCACTTTCTTGGTTTTTTGATTTAATCAGAAAAAATTGTAGGGTTCAGTTGTTAGCCGTGTTTTTGAAATAGCCAACAACGCCGGTCTTGCTAGGGGAGGGATTATTTTGGAAATGAGTCGGTTTACTTATAGGAAACTTGCAGGTGCATTTCATCTTTTATTTATAAAGATAATTGACTTTGTATAGAGTTAATCACCGAAAGCACGAGCAACAGAATCATTTAAATCTTAATATAGCAAATTATAGCGAGGAGAGATACAAAAGGGTAAAAACTAGAATGGACATATACGCTTGAAGTTTTTTAAGACTTCTGGCCAATAAATTATAAGCCGCTTTTTTGTTGAGATTCATAACTTGCATGATTTCTTCATAATTCAAGCGGGCATAGAATTTTAAATGTAGAATTTCCCGTTGTTTCAAATTTAAGTGCCCTAACGCGCTTTGCAATGCCCTTCGTTTCTCGTCAAAACGCTGTTTTTCTATGAGGTTAAATTCAGCAGACGGAGTATGGTTTGAAAATAAGGTGTTATCTTGGCAAATGTTAATCAACTTTCTCTCTTTAGCAGCTTTTCGAATTAACGATCGCCGTAAGCTTTTGAAGAGATATGCCTGTATGGTTTTTATTGCCGATAGTTTCTCCTTGTTGTTCCAAAGGTCTACGAAAAGGCTTTGAACGGCATCCTTTACCAGCTCTTTGTTCCTAACGATTTTCATTCCGTATCGGAACAATTTTTCTGCATTCCGCTTGTAAATCAACCCAAATGCAGCTTCGTCCCCGGCCTTAAACTGCTGCCAGAGGGCTTCGTCTTTTACAGGGTCAAAGTTGGATGACTTTTCATTCGTAGCAACGAATAGGCCGTTTTCTGACGCTGAGATACTTGTGTTTATCTTTTCAGTTTTCATATTAAGGACTGCACTTCATTGCTAATATAGTAAATAATGATTATCAAAACATTAATATCTAAAAAATTTACCCGCTAATCTAGAAAATAATAAGCCTACATTTTATTGTAGAACTTTAGTACTACGAAAAAATCTATATGTAAGCTTCCCCTAAAACCGAACTGTTTAAAAGTAGAATAATAATCTTAATTTAGACGGTATGAGAAAGAGCAGATTTTCACCCACACAGATTGCAAAGATTTTAAAAGAGTTCGACAACGGAAAGAGTGTTGACCAGATAAGCCGTGAGCACGGTGTTAGTTCCGCTGCGTTTTACAAATGGCGTTCCAAGTATGCAGGAATGAGCTCAAAGGAGCTAAAAAGGCTCAAAGAACTCGAACAAGAGAACACGCGACTCAAACAGATGTATGCGAGTTTGGCACTAGATCACCAGATGGCCAAAGAGATCATAGAAAAAAAGCTCTAAAGCCCTGTCGTAAACGAAGTATCGCCAAGGAGCTTGTTCATTACGGCATCAACAGGACGTGCCGTGTTTTAAATATGAGCAAGAGTGTTTACTGTTACAAACCCTTGCCCAAAGACGATTCAGCTATAGAAGATGCACTTGAGAAAAAAGCAGAGGATCGTTCTGAAGAGGGCTTTTGGAAAGCTTACGACCGTTTACGGGAAGAGGGCAAACCTTGGAACCATAAACGTGTGCACCGTGTTTACGTAGCCTTGGGACTTCCTTTGAGAAGAAAGGTGAAGAAACGCTTGCCAACAAGAATTAAAGAGCCTCTAGGGGTTCCAAATGAGTTAAACCATACTTGGAGTATGGACTTTGTAACCGATGTCCTAGAGAACAAAAGGCGCTTCAGAGCATTTAACATTATAGATGATTTTAACAGAGAAGCACTTCATATTGAAGTAGATTGTTCCTTGACAAGCAACCGCATTGTTTGGGTACTCAACCATTTGATCAATAAAAAAGGGAGGCCCAAGAAGATACGTTTGGACAACGGTCCAGAGTTTATCGCACAAATAACAAGTGAATGGAGTCAAATGCACGATATAGAATTTAAATATATCCAACCGGGAAAACCAACCCAAAATGCTTTTATAGAGCGATTCAATGGATCATACAGACGTGGGGTCCTTAATAAATACATTTTTGAAGACCTAAATCAAGTCAGAGAGCAAACCAAAATCTGGATGGATGATTATAACCATGAAAGACCGCACGATAGCTTAGGGAAAATCCCACCAGTAAAATATGCAAAACTTAATTCCTCTGGGGCTAGCCCCAGAGGAATTAAAAAACAAAATAAAAAAGTAATTTTGGAAAACTAAACAGTTTTAATCAAGGGAAGCTTACATATACATTCGTGCCGATGAGTACGAATTATACGTAAGGGTTCTCATACTGTAGGTCGAATAACCTGTCATATCGTGTGGTGCACCAGATAGCGTTACAAAGTACTTCAAGGCGATTCGATTTGAAGGTTTGCTGCCGTGAGCTGTTGATACAGGTGTGCGAATCTCAAGAGATCGACGTATTGAAGGGAGTGGTCAGCTCGGACCATATCCATATGCATATCGAGTATGCCCCGAAGTTGAACGTCAGCGATATTGTGGAGCGGCTCAAGGGAAGGTCTTCGCGTCGCCTTCAACAAGAGTTTCCGGAATTGAAAAAGCGCTATTGGGGCAACCATTTTTGGGCCAGTGGTAACGGTGTTTGGAGCACTGGCAACATCACGGATAAGATGGTGGACGACTATTTGGAACATCACCGACGACAAGGTTCAAGTGACCGGACCAATTTCATATTGGAATAGCAGGGCTTTCAGTCCTTCGGTAAAAACCCCTGCACTTGCAGTACAGGGTGGTTTAGTTACTTTAGCTAACGAGCCGAGTTTTTTTAGGAATTTTAAGATAAAAATCAACCGTTAGTCAGAATTATCAAAGGATGACTTGGAACTTTGAAGGGCCTGATGAAAAATCCACCAGGGAATTGAAACTTGTACACTTCTAACGAAATTTTTGTTTTGAAGTCCAACAATTTATAGGATGGTAATGTATCCGTCCGACCAACCGCATCTTGATTTGGGCAACCTATCGGTCTAGTTTTGTGATCGCATAAACCAGAACCGATGTTAGGACTTGACAGCACCGCCAGATTTGAACTGTACCTTCCACCGACCGATATGCGCAAGAGCTTCGACAGCCTCTGCGGGATCGTCCAGGGCGAACTGGCCAAGACGCCGACCGACGGAACGGTCTACATATTCGTCAACAGGCTCAACAACAGGATAAAGCTTCTGCATTGGCGATCCGGCGGCTTTGTGCTGTACTACAAACGTCTGGAGAAGGGCACTTTTGAGCTTCCCCTCTACGATGCATCGGTGAAGAGCCTGGTCTTGGACCATGCCCAACTGGTGCTCCTCTTCGATGGGATCACCATTGGCAACCTGTCCCGGAAGAGCAGGTACAAAAGCCCTTGAAACCCTTGTTTTTATTGGCTTTTTTTCGTATTTTTAATTCATCTTAAAAATCCACCTGCTTTGCAGGTGGTCATGTTCTGAGGGCTATGCCTATTTTTGTTGTATGGGTAAATATAGGAAACTCAGCCATGTTGTCTACAAATGTGATTATCACA
>NZ_JBLFEO010000036.1:0-39933 GCF_047345505.1 Maribacter aquimarinus
TGTCGTCCTGCTTTTTTTCATCACGGGAAAAAATGCGTATTTCCTTAATGTCCGTCTCCAAGAAACGGTTCAGTACGGCATTGCCAAAAGAGCCGGTGCCGCCGGTAATGAGAAGGGTTTTGTTTTTGAACATTCTTATTGTTTTATATTATTCCTTCAAGGTCATCTACACTTAGATTTTTTTTATTGAACAGTTCCTTATTTCTAGTGATTTTTTCATCATTCCAAGACCACCATTTTAACCCAATTAATTTATTTATAGTCATTTCGTCAAATCGGAATTTGATGACTTTTGCCGGCACACCACCAACTATTGCATAGGGTGGTACATCTTTGGTTACCACAGAACCTGTTGCCACAACCGCTCCATCTCCAATGGTTACACCGTCCATTATTGTGGAATTCCGGCCTATCCAAACATCATTGCCAATTTTGATTGGTAAATTTTGTTCAAATTCAATCGGCGATACCCAGTCGTTCCTCATTCTATTGTTTTTATAAAAAATGGAATGAGTGGAAATAAGGTCCAACGGATGGCGTCCTAAACCTAAAATGGAATCTTTGCCAATAGCTGTGAAGTTGCCTACTGTAGTAAAAACCAATTTACAGTTTGCGTTTACTCTGGTGTATTTGCCAATTTTTGATTTGTATAAAACTGCAAACATGCGTATTTCTGAAGTCTTTGTAAAAGACGAGTCTCTGGTCCAAAAAGCCAAGGGAGATAGTAGGGGGTAAGATAATTTCTTAATAGAGAAAAGGGAGTTCAAGTATACTTTCATCTGTTAGTTATTTTTTAGTGGTAAAGGAAATTGCCGATATGAATCCATTGGCCATCACGTCAGGAGTCCTCTCTGAATCATAGAACTGCTTGGCGTTCTCCCCCATTTTTATATACTTATCCTTTTCATTGGTAAGATTAATAATGATGTCCTTAAGTTCATTGTAGTCGTCAAAAAAACATCCATTTACACCATCTTTGATGTTTAATCGTTCGCCGCCGGTTATTGCGTTTCTATGTGTGATGAACGGTACCCCGTAGCCAAAACTTTTCAATACTGACAGTCCGGCCTGTCCTGGAGAAATACAGGCATACGATTTCTCAAATAGTTTTTTTAGCTCTTTTTCTTCATAAATCGCTCCATGGAGTTCTATTTTTGTTGTTAGTTTTTCTGCTCCAATCCAATTTTTAATATTTTCAAATTCAGCACCATCGCCAACAATTTCCAATTTCGGAACACTATTTCCCATTCGTTCCAATGCATATTTATAGGCGTCCAGTAATTCAAATATTTTTTTCTGTTTATATAAGGTTCCGATAAATATTATAGATGTTTTGATTATGGGCGTCGAACTTTTGGGTAGAACTTCAACCGTATTCGGCATCACAAAGATTTTCTCGGGGTTTATTCCCTTTTTGACGTACTTCTCTTTTGCATATTGCGAATAAAACAACATTGCATCACTTCGCCCGGCAATGAAATAACGCAAATAATTCATCGCGGTGGGCGAATCGAACTCTGAATTGTAAGAAGCTCGCACTCCAATGCCCCAATAAAGAAGTTTGTAACTTCTTTTTCTCCTTAATGCTAATTTTATAAATGAGAGGTTCATCAGATAAAACATGCATACAACGGCATCACTATTGGCTACATATTTTTTAAAACTATCGTTGTAATAGGTAAAAGGCCCCACTTTTTTGAAATCAATGATTTCCTCTTTAAACGATGATGTAACATAACCTGAGTGTTTACCGGAATGCAGTATTGTTAAATCTATATCATCATTACTTCCAATTCTCTCGAATATGGGTATGCGATAGCTCATTAACTTGTAAGAAACAAAAAGTACTTTAATTGGCATCTAATAAGTAATAAGGAAAAAAAGATGTTATTTTATTACCCCTGCAAAATCTAAAACCAATTTTTCGCCAGGGTTCTTCAGGGTTTTAAACTCTTTATGGGCCACCAAGAACACCACAATATCGGCCTTGTCGTAGGCCACTTGGTAATCGGTGATCTTAAACACATGGTGCTGGTCAATATTGGGCTCCACAATGTAATACTCTTCATTGTTGGCGTTCTGCAGCACACGTTGCACAATATATTTGGCGGGAGATTCCCGCAGATCATCGATATCGGGCTTAAAGGCCAGCCCCATCAGGGCAATTTTGGGCTTGCGGCCGTGTTCCAGCTCGTACTGCAGCTTGGCGGTCTGTACTTTTTCCGCGCACCAAAAAGACTTATAGTTGTTCACCTCCCGGGCCGTGCCAATGATCTTGGATTCCATGGGGTAGTCAGAAACAATGAAATAGGGATCTACCGCAATGCAGTGCCCACCCACACCGCAGCCGGGCTGCAGAATGTTCACCCTGGGGTGCTTGTTGGCCAAGTTGATCAGTTCCCAAACGTTGATGTCCGCCTTGTCGCAGATCAGGGAAAGCTCGTTGGCAAAGGCGATCTGTACATCCCTGGAGGAGTTTTCCACCAGTTTGCACATCTCGGCCGTACGGGCATTGGTTTTGTGCAGGGCACCCTTTACGTAGGCCCCGTAAAAGGCAACGGCTTTATCTGTAGAAGCAGCATCGATGCCACCAATGACCCGATCGTTGTGTACCAGCTCGTGCATGACGTTGCCGGGCAGTACGCGTTCCGGGCAGTAGGCTATGTACAGCTTGTCCCTGAGCTCCGGGCGGGCCGCATAGATCACCTCCATCATTTTCTGGGTGGTGCCCACGGGAGAGGTCGATTCTATAATGTAGAGGTCACCTTCCTTTAACAGGGGAATGATGCCTTCCGTGGCCGATTGCACAAAAGAAATGTCCGGTTCGTTCTTGTCCTTGAACGGGGTGGGCACCACAATGATGTAGGTATTGGCGGGCACGGCCTTGGTGGCCGCCTTGAGGTTGCCGTTGCCAACGGCCTGTTGCACCGCCTGGCCCAGATCGGGCTCCACAATGTGTATTTCGCCGCGGTTAATGGTGTCCACCACGTTCTGGTTAATGTCCACTCCGTGCACTTGGGCTCCGCCTTGGGCAATGAGGGCCGCCGTGGGCAGGCCAATGTATCCCAGGCCGATCATGACTACTTCTGGTTGTTGCATTATCTTAGGTTTGTTATAAAGTTTACAATCTGTTCACAGGCGGTTCCGTCCCCGTAGGGGTTGTGCAACCGGCTCATCGTCTCGTAGCGGTTCTGGTCGCTGAGCAGGGCATGGGCCTCGTCCACAATTTTTTGGGTGTCCGTGCCCACCAAGATCACGGTGCCCGCGTCCACGGCCTCGGGCCGTTCCGTGGTGTCGCGCATCACCAGCACCGGCTTGCCCAGACTGGGCGCCTCTTCCTGTACGCCCCCGCTGTCGGTTATGATCAAGTGCGCTTGGTTCATTAACCATACAAAGGCCGGATAGGCCAGGGGGTCGATCAGCTTAATGCTGGGCAATTCGCCCAAGATGCGGTGCACCGGTTCCTGTACCTTTGGGTTTAGGTGCACGGGATACACCACTTGCACCCCGGGGTGGGTTTCCACAATGGTTTTCAAGGCATTGCAGATATTGATGAAGCCCTGCCCGTGGTTTTCCCTGCGGTGCCCCGTGACCAGGACTATTTTTTTGTCAAAATCCAAGTTCTGTTTCAGGGCATCGATCTCCGGGTCCTTCAGTTCCTGTACCCGTGCACTGCTTTCCATCAAGGCATCGATCACGGTGTTGCCCGTGACCAGAATGTTGTCCTTGGAAATGTTCTCCTGTATCAGATTGTCATAGGAGGTGGGGGTGGGGGCAAAGTGGTAATCTGCAATGCGCCCGGTAATGGAGCGGTTCATTTCCTCCGGAAAGGGAGAGCGCTTGTTAAAGGTGCGCAGGCCGGCCTCCACATGGCACACCTTGGCCCCGGCATAGAAGCCCGCAAGGCCGGCGCCCATGGTGGTGGTGGTGTCTCCGTGCACATAGACATAGTCCGGGGCAAATTCTTCCAGTACCGGCTGCAGCCCGGTGATGATGGTGGCCGTGAGCCCGTACAGGTTTTGTCCCGGTTTCATCACATTGAGGTCATAATCGGGCACAATGTCAAAGAAAGACAGTACCTGATCCAACATCTCCCTGTGCTGTGCCGTGACACAGACCTTGGTCTCAAAAGCGTCCGATCGTTGAAAAGCCTTGACCAAAGGGGCCATTTTAATGGCCTCTGGCCGGGTTCCAAAAATAATGAGGTTCTTTTTTTTCACGTCTTTCTTTTTTAAGGGTCCACCAAAAGAACCATGTCCGGGGAAGAGGCCAGTCTCAAGCTTGTTTCCCCAGCACGGTATCAATCAATGAAAGAATTCTATCCGCTTGTTTTAGGTTATTTTTTTCTGCCAGTACAAAGGCCTTTGCCCTTGTTCCCCTTTCGTGCAATTCTTCCCTGCCCAAGGCCAGGGTGCGCTTTAGCGCGTTATACATCCCGGGGACGTCCTCTTTCTCGAACAAGAAAACATACTCCCCGTATTCCTTGGGCATCCCGGGCAGGGCCGTGGTTAAGACGGGGGTGCCGGAAACCATGTATTCCATGTTCTTGGAGGGAAAGCTATATTTGGTAAACTCCTCGTGGGAAAAACGGGGATTTATCAATAATGTTGCCTTCAGTTGGGCGGCAACCACGATATTGTTGGCCACCATGCCATGAAAGACGATCCTCCGGTCCGTTTGGGCATACCGCTTTATGTCCTCCACCATGGGGCCAACCCCAAAAAGGTGTAGTTCAAGGTCGGTGTCTTCCAGCATCATGAACCCCTCGATCAAGCACTTGATGCCGTATTCTTCGTGCAGGCCCCCGGCATAGAGGATGGTTCGCTTGGCATGCTTGGCGCCCAACTCGTTCTCGGAATCGGTCATCCGTACATCCACCAGTCCCTCCATAACAATGTAAGGCCTGTTTTTTGGGTTGATGGCCGCATTCATTTGTTCGGTCAGCAGCACCATGCCATTGAGCTGCCGGATCAAGTAAAAGCTCAGGGAGCTGGTGGAAAATTTCCCCCTGTTTTTGGCAGAACTGGAGACCATAAGGTTGGGCATGTCGGTGACAATGCCAATGGATTGGGCCCCGGTAAGCTTACTGGCCGATAGGAATGCCGTCAAGGTGGTGAGGTTCAGTACATCCGTAACCATGACCCGCTTTTGGTTCCACCGCCTTAAGGACCAAAAGGCCACACTCCAGAAGCAAGTGAAGAACAGCGTTATGTTTTTTAGTACCCGGATGTTTAGAAAGCTTAAATAACGATAGGCAATGCCGTCTTCCACCTGGCTCTTAACCATCCACAATTTCCTACGATGCCTGCTGGGCACCACGGGTACGGTGGAGCGCACATCTACCTTGGTGTTTCCATGGTGGCCCAGTCCCTTTACAATCAACCGGTGAAATTTTTGGGCAGATTGTATGGGCTTTTCAAGGGCTGTCCTAAAAAGGTAGTCATTGGTCCTTTCCGAGCATAAGGTGCTAACATATAGGATGTTGGTCATTGTTTTTGGGTTGCCGGGCTGGTTTTTGGTTTCAGGGTGCAAAGCTACAATCTATTTGTGAATGGGCCAGTTTTTGGGATGGCGGGCCGTAAATTTCGTTGAACACCCCATCTCAGGGGCATTGCGGCGGCCATTTTCCCTTATTTTAAACCGGTCAATTTTTTCCACAGATGTTTGGCCCTTCGTTTGGCCAAGTGTTTCCATAGGATAAAGGCCTCGTTGCGTTTCACTTCTTTTAAATGGTAGCTCAACTCCCTAAAGCGGTTGTGCTCCATCGCGTGGCCGGGACCGGGGCTTTCGGTGCTGTACAGGGCAAGGTCATTTCCTTCAATATCCTCCAAGATGTTGGCGTCCATGGGTTTCAACGATCGGCCAAAGGTTTTTAGCACCTGGTAGGGCAGTTGCTGTCCGGTGAGCACATAGGGGTATCCCTTTAGTTCGGAAGGACTCCTGTACTTGTACAGGTCAACACAGAGCGCTTTCCGCTCCAGGCCCAAATGATCGGCCAGGGCGGTATTCTCAAAAAACGCATCGTACACGGCCCCACTTTTGGACAAGGGGCTAAAGTGGTACTGTTTTTTATGGGCGTACAACAGGGGCAACTGAAAGGCGGTGCTGTCTTCCCCCACGTGGGTTCCGGTATCACTGAAGTTACTGGTCAGTGAAATTTTGGGATACAGGAAGTAGCGGTCGGTCTCGATCAAGAATGCGATAAAGTACTTTAGCCAGGATTTTTCAGACCAATCCCTAACGTTTTGTGGAATGGCCGCATTTGCCGCCAGGTGGTGATCTTCCGCGTACCAGTTCCGGAACCGTGACCATTGGTCTTCCGTCCAGGCCTGGCCCCAGGAAGAGGCAAATTGAAAGTACCAGTTGTCATAACCATCTTCCAGGGGGGCAAAGTTCTTCCGGGCATGTACGTTCAGCTGGTGATTGTAGAGGGACACCCCTCCTATGCGCAGGTCGTCCGCCGAAAAATTCAGGGCCTGTACGGCGTATTCATAGAAGAGGGGAGACACGTAGAGGTCGTCTTCCAACATGATGATGCTGCCGTGCGCCCTGGTCAGGTCCCCGCATTGCAGCACATGTTTTCTAAGCCCCAGGTTCGCCTCTTGGTACAGCACTTTCTTTTCCCCATGCGGCCAGGGATGCGCTTGGGCCAGGGCCAGTACCGCTTGGTTGTCCGTTGCACGGTCTATGCTGATGATGAGCGGAATGTCCTGGTTTGGGAAATGGGCCTTGTTGATCGAGGTAAGCAACCTCTGTAGGGAGCGGGGCCGGTTATAGGCCACGACCACGATGGCGGGTAAAAACTCAGGCATCTTTTAGGTGTTTTATCAAAAGCTGTACGTTTTCAAAATATGGGGCGTGCCGGGCAATCCATGCTTCGCCTTTGTCCCACCATTGCAATTGGGTCAGAAAGTGGCTGTCTTCCTCGGGGAAACGTTTTTTTATCTCCTTGGCGGGTACGCCGCCCACGATGGTGTAGGGGGGCACATCCTTGGTCACCAAGGCGTTGGCGGCCACAATGGCGCCGTGGCCTATGGTAACGCCCTCCATCAGGGCAACGTTGTCCCCGATCCAAACGTCATGCCCCACCACAATGGCGTGGCCGTCCCCGTCTTTGGAAACCGCATGCTCTTGAAATTTGTTCTGGTCCACATAAGAAAATCCAATGCTGTGCTGTTTGGAGAAGAAGGCCGGATGCGTGGAGACAAAATCCCGGGTAGGGTGCTTACCAAAAATGCACCGTATGTGGCTGCCAATGGAACAGTACCTGCCAATCTTGGTCTTCTCAAAGTGGCTATGACTGCCAATATAGCTGCCAAAACCCAAGCGGCAGCCAAAAAGGCCACTCTTGGCCCCCACCCTGTTTTTGCCCTCCAATTGGGTTGAAAATCCAATACGGCTGCCCCGGGCCAACCGTACTTTTTGGGTAAGGTTCAGGCCATGCCGTCTCAGGAGGAGCAGGCCCTCCAAAAACAGGGGTACGGATAAGATCGTTTTTTTTAGGGAACCCAACATGCTCATGGCTTATCGGTAAGGTTTCTTTTTAGCACTGCCTTTTCCCATAGATAGGGCGATAGGGCGGTCCAACAGCGCTGTGCCTCGGAGAACTGGTTGTTCTCGCCCTTTACCAGGGCCGCAATGCGCTTTTGCAACTGTTTGGGCCGGTCCACCAGGGTACAGTCCAAGAAATCCTGGGCATGGACCGTGTCCATGAACCATTCCGAAAGTTCATTTTGCATCCAATCCACAATGGGGGTGCTAAAGCCCACTTTGGTCTTGCGCCAGGTGACCTCCTTGGGCAGGTAGGGGTCAATGGCATCCCGGATAATGCGTTTGGCGTAGCCCTTTCCGATCTTGCTGCTGCTGGGCAGGGCGTTGGTGTAGTTCACCAAGCGGTAGTCCATGAAGGGCATGCGGATCTCCACGCTGTTGATCATGCTGTAGCGGTCATAGTTGCGCAGCAGGGTGGGCATGATGTTTTCGTTGAACATGGCGTACAGGTACTGGGCGTGGTTGTCCAGCCGATTGAAGTTGGGATGTTGGTTGTCCACGGAGGGCATGGGCCGTCCCAACAGTTTCTTGCCCCACTTTCGGCTCATGTAGTCCCAATATACCTTGGCGCTGGGCACGCGTTGGTACTGCACCTTGTCCTCGTTCATGGATTCCTGGTAGATGTTCAAGAGGTCCTTGGTGCGCTTTAGGTCCCAGCGGGCGTCCCAGAGGCTCTCCAAGGTGCCTTGGGCGTAGCCGCTCACTAGTTCATCGGCCCCGTGGCCGTCCAGGGTCACCGTGACCCCGTTGCGCTTTACCGCCCCATAGAGCATGATCATGGGCAGGGGGGAGGTAATGTAGAGGTCCTCGAACAAATAGAAATACTCCTCCAGCTTATCCCAGTGCCCCAGGGGCTCAATGTTCTCAAAGGTGGCCCCTATGCCCAAATGGTCGGTGACCATTTGGGCGTATTTGGACTCGTCCAGGGGGGTGCCGGGAAAGGCGGCCACAAAGGCGTGCTGCCAATCATCGCTATAACTGTTGTTGTTTTTGGCCAAGTGGGCCATGGCCCCAATGGTGGCACTGCTGTCCAGGCCGCCGCTCAGCGCGGTGCCAATGGTAACATCGGAGCGCATCCTCAGTTTGGTGGCATCCAGAAAGAGCTCGCGGAAACGCAGCACCTGCTCCTCATAGGTTTTGGGCACGGTGGGCAAATGGTCCAGGGTGTTCCAGTAGCGCTCCAAGGTGAGTTTTCCGTCCCGCAGCCGGCCATGGTGCCCGGCCGGAAAGCGTTTAATGCCTTTGATAAGGCATTTTTCGGTGGCCTCGTAGTAAAAGACATTCTTTTTCATCCAATGAAAGTCATCGGCCACTTCGCGCCGCTTTAAAAAGGGGAAAATGGCCTTCATTTCAGAGGCAAAGATAAATTTGCCCTCCACCCAGGCGTAAAACAAGGGTTTTTGTCCGTAGCGGTCCCGCGAAAGGAACAACTCCCGGGTCTCCCGATCAAAAATGGCAAAGGCCCACATCCCGTTGAAGCGTTTAATGCAGCTTGGGCCCCATTCCCTGTAGGCGGCCAACAGAACCTCGGTGTCCGAAGTGCTGGTAAAGCCGTGGCCCAGTTGCTCCAGTTCCTTCTTGAGCTCCAGGTAATTAAAGATTTCCCCGTTAAAGGTAATGGTATAGCGCTGGCTGGCGTCCGTCATGGGCTGGTGGCCCTTGGGAGAGAGGTCCAGAATGGACAGGCGTTTGTGCCCAAAGGTGGCGGCTCCGCCCAACTGTTCCACCCCGAAGCTGTCGGGTCCGCGGTGGGTCAGGGTATGTAGGGCCTGGGTAAAGGCTTCGGTATCGGTGGGGGGTAGGGTGCCTAGAATTCCGCACATAGGGTATCAGGGTTAGTTATTGGTTTGCATTAAAAACGATGAATCTGCCCATTTATTGGTGCCGGGGTCTTTTTTCTTGAACAAGGCCGTGGCCAAGTGAAAATCAGTGGTTTCCGGACCAAGAACAGTGTGCGGCGCCAGCTTGTCCCCTTGTTTTTCGGTGGCCCCATGGCACTGGCCGTGAGGGCATGGGGCACCAGGGGCGGTTCTGGCCCACGCCCTGGGGGTCCCGGAGAGCCTAGGGGCCCCCGCTGCCGGCAGCTTGGGGGGCCTTGGTGAGGGGAGAAGCCTTGTGCGTTCCATACCTTAGTTTCGCTGGGTTTCGGGGGCCCTCTTGGGCAGTCCTTGGGCGGGCCCGGCGGCATTGGCTCCCCGCCGCCTATGCTGTTGTTCCTGGGCCGGAACACCGTAGAGCTCCAAGGTCTTTTTTAGCAGCCCGGTCAAGAGGCAAAAGAAAAAGAACATATAGGGATTTCCCTTTAAGATGGGCTCCACAAAAAAGTAGATGAGGCTCATTAGGGTAAAGAGGGCCAAGGTCAGTTTTAGGCTGATGTCTATTTGGCCCACCCGCAGCACCCTTAATGTGTTTTTAATGGCGATCACGGTGAAGATCACCAAAAAAAAGAAGGCCAGCGTGCCGGCGTCCTTGGCGGTGTCCAACCACATGTTGTGCGCGTATTCATTGGATATCCAGCCCAAGGGAAACTCAAACATTTTTTCAAAGGCGTGGCTCCACAATTGGGTACGGCCCCCGGCACTCTCGTTGCTGGAGGTGCCCTCGCTGAGGCGGGAGCCCAAGGTAGAGAAGTAATCGGCCTTGAGATCGATCTCCACAAAGTTCACGACCACAAAGCCCAGGACCAACAGGGCCCCCACAAAGCGAAACTTTTCCTTCCCCTGTAGGACGATGATCTGGTAGAGGACGGCAAAGAGCAGGGCCATCACTGTGAGCGCGATCAGGGTGCGGCTGCCCAGGCGGAAGGAACAGATGATGGTAAGCAGATAGACCCCGGCCAAGACCGCCCGTTCCAAGGGGTTAATGAGCTTGTTCTTGCTCAAGATCAGGCTGGGAAAGGTAATGTTATAGATGAGAAAACCGGCCAGGCCAGTGGCCAAGATCCTGGTACCGTCCCAGATATATTTAAAATCCCGATTGACCTGGGCAAAGCCGCCCTTTTGCAAATCCGCAAGGATGGTGGCCACGGCAGAGAGGCTATAGGTAAGTCCCAGCAGCAGCAGCAGCAGCAGGGCCTGTTTTTGGCTGTGCTTTGAGGTGAGCAGGCGTTTTCCAAAAAGATAAAAGAACATGGGAAAAGCGGTCTGTATAATGAGAAACTGCTTGTTCTTTAGGGGGTACAGCTGGTACTCAAACAGGGTATAGACCACTGAGAAAACAAGGAGCACCAGGGCGGTGGCATCAAATTCTATGGCCAGGCTCTTGGTGCGCACGGCAATGAAGTAGAGCACCAGCACATAGCCAATGTAGATGTTCAGGGAAAAGGGATTGAGCAAGAACAGCAACAACAGGCCCAAACCTATGATGTCCGTATGCTTTAATAAGTGCACATAATCCTTCATAGAGCACAAAGTTAAGGTTTCTGTTCCATACCCATAAAAAAATAGGTGCCGTACAGGCTCAAGTTGAAAACCATCTTTTCGTTTACATCCAGGGCTACCCTTGGTAAACCAACCCTAAGGACTCAGCGGCAATCATTTCCCTTGAAATGCTTTTTTAAGGATATTGACAAACAATAGCGAGCGGAGCATCCTGTAAAAGGAAGGTCGTGTCTTTGCAAAGAACAAGGGGGCCAGCACCGAGGCAAAGGCCTGGGAGCACAAGGTGGCCAAGGCAGCGCCTTGGATACCGTAACTGGGGATCCAAAGCAAATTGAGGCCTATGTTGAGCACCATCCCCAGACCCAGGCAGACCACGTTATAGGACTGGAGGTTCTCACTAATGAACCATTTTTGGTTGGCCACGCCCAAAAAGACAAAAATACCGGCCCAAATATGTATCTTGAGCACACTGGCCGTTTGATCAAAATCGGGGCCATAGAGAAAGGTGATGCCCCAATCTGCCAAGAGCAGTACGGGCAAAACTATGGACAGGCCCAAGATGACCATAAGGTCGTACAGATTGGAAAGCCGTGTAGAATACAATTTTTCATTTTGTTCCCTGGCATTGAGAATGGCGGGAAACAAGGAGGTGCAAATAATCATGGGGATAAAGTACCAGGCCTCGCTAAGGCGCACCGCGGCGGCATATTGCCCCACACTGGCACTGGAGAGCATTTCTTTGATCATCACTTGGTCGATCTTCATGTAAATGGAGATGACAATGGTGCTCAAGATCAGTGGCCAGGCGTCCCGCAGCAGCCGCTTGGCCAGGGCGGCATTGAATTTCCATTCTAAAAGGGTAAACCCCGCCCTTTTGTAAAAATACAGCTGGCCCAGGGTCAAAAAGGCGACATCAAAAAAGAGGGTCCATACAAAATAGAGGAGCGGGGCATCTTGGGCAATCCCCACCAACTTGAGGATGGAAGAGAAAACAATGCCGATGAAGGCAGGAATAATGGCCCATTTGCTCTGGACTTGGCTGTTGAAATAGGTGGTAATGACGTTAAAGCTCTGTAAAAAGGTCATGGCCCCCAAAATGAGGATGATGGTATTGGTTAAGCTGCCATGGTCGTTAAGGGCCACATAGAGGCCCAAGCACAGCATGATCAAGACAGAGCCTGCCGTTTGCAAGATAAACGCCGTGCCCAGTAGGGGATAATGGTCTGTCTTGTCCTTTACGAGTTCCCGGGTCACAATGTCCGTGAGCCCCAAGGAGCTGAAGGCGGCAAAAAGTCCCACAAAGCTCTGGGCATAACTTAGTACGCCAAATTCCTCAGGGCCCAGATACCGGGTGACCAACACCCCCACGGTCAGGGCAATGGCCATGCGTAGGATGCGTTCCCCCATGAGCCAAGACGTATTTTGGAAATACCTTTTAAAGCCTTGGCCAGCGAATATGGTCTTTACTTTTTCTAGCATGGGGCGTTTATGGATGGGAAGATGCGGTCAAGGGAAATGGCGTGGGCCAAGAATGGAATTTGGACATAAGGTGGTAGGGTTGGTGTTGCTGCTGCAAGGGTACAGAACGTTATCTTCTTAAACATATTGTGGGCCAACGGTTGGCGGGGGCGAAACTAAATAAAAAAAGGCAATATGTTATCCGGTGGGGCCATCCAAAACACAAAAATACCGGAGGTGCCCGCTTTTTTTCAAAAAGTGATCCCAGAGGACGCTGGGTGGCGCTTGTGTCCATGCCCCCGCTATTTGCGGCCAAGGGCCAAGACCCAGGGGTACACCATTGGCCCAAATGGTAGCATGCGGCCAAAACCCAGGGGGACGGACATTGATCAAGAAAGTGCGCCTGGTGAGCTCTGTCAAAGAAAAGTTGGGCCCCAAATGGCACTTTTAAAACAAACTTTCCAGATTATTGGGTTCATTGCCGTGTTTCTGCCCGAGGCTCGCCCGCGTTTTAGGGATGCACAACACTTGCAAGGTGGGGGGGGTGTGAACGTAACACAACCAACCTTTTATCCCAGATTAAAATGGGGTAAGGGCCATTTTAGTTGAAACTGTTTACAATGTTTGGACTGCCACTGCCTTCAATGCTCAGCATGTTGGATGTGCTTGCACCTGAGACATCGCAGTTCATGATGGTGTTGCTGCTCCCAAAATTCGATAGGAAATGTCCAAACCCATGAAAAGGCGCCCTACCGCTGTAGTTCACGTCCACATTGTCCAAGGTGAGGTTGGTCACGGAGCTCTGCCTTGCCTTGACCACCGCCCATAGGCTGGTCCCGTCGCTTTGTAAGTTCACATTGATTTTCAGGTTGGATACAGTGATTCTATTGCCGCCGTTGCCCCCGTCCAAATCATATATCAGTATGGCACCGGAATGGCCCCCGGCAAAACTGGTAATGTCAAAATCCATGGTATTGTTGTCCACCACCAGGCCTGCCCCGACCGGCACCAGATAATTGTTTCTAAGTTGAATGCCCACATTGTTCAGCTGGTTGTTTCTGAAGACCACGTTCTCCAGATCGCCGGAGTACAGCCCACCTTGACTACTATTGGCACCAAAATATGCAAAATCGTACAGGTCCAGATCGCCGGTAGATGAAAAAATGTTGTCCTCAATGAAAACGTTCTTGGCGTCCGAAACCCCGATCACCACATTTTCGTTGGCACCCCGTTTGCGAATGCTGGAGTTGCGCAAGCTGATGTTCTCAACGGGCTGCCCCTTGGTGGTGCTGAACACTTGGAAAAGGGTGGCCTGTTGGCCGGGGAATACGGGAGGGGTGGCAACGCTCTCAATGCTCAAGTTGGTGGCGTCCAAGTTTGAAGCGTTCACCTTAAAAGCGCGTCTTTGGCAATTGCGGTAGGTGTCCCCGTTGATTACCACAGTTATATTGTTGGTCTGGTAATTGTAGCCGCCTTGCCAACCTTTTGCGCTCATAAAGCCTTCCGCATCGTCCCCATAGACGTTGTCCACCAGATTCCCGGACATGGAAATAATGGCCGGTGCCTTGTTGTTGGCCCCGTAATACTGAAAATGGAAGCCCTTGGAGACGCCAAACGGAGCATTGTTGGCGTTGCCATCCGAGGCGGCCCCAATGTTCTTGATGGTATTGTTGGTTAGGGATGCCCCGGTAAATTTGTTGTCCCAAAGATCAAATCTGAGGGCCACGCCCCGGGCAAAGGCATTGGGGGGGGCATAATAGTCCTTGATGGTCACATTGTCCAAACTAAATGCGGGAACATCATAGATATTGATGCTGCGGCTTGCCAGATTTTGCCCATCAAATTCGCCGTTGGCCAAGCGCACCACCATGTCCTCGAACCTAAAGAGGTACTTTGATTGGTTCTCTGAGCCCGACCCGTGGCTAAGGCCTGCGGCACTGGTGGTCCTTACGATGCAATTGTTCATGTTCCAGTCGAACATCTCCGTGCGCACGTGGTTGGTCTCATCGTTCTTTACATAGACCCCACCACTCTTGCCCAGGGCGTAGCCCACGTTGGCGATCAAGGCGGTCAATCCGGCATCGTCTGCCGTGGCGTCGTCCGCCATGGCGCCGAAAGTGTCCGGGCTCAGGCGGGTCTTCACGTAGAGCCGCTTAAACCTGGTATTTGCCGAGAACGCCTGTTGAAACGTATTTTCAATGAAGGCGCCGTTCAGGTCAATGTTGGTTCCGGTGATGGCCCCGCCGGCGGGCTCAATGGTGAGGTTGGCGGCAAAGGTGCAGCCATTGCAATCAAAAGGCGTTTCAATAATGGCCCTATGGTTGGCCTTGCTGGCATCGGAAATTTCGGCCGCGCTTTTGGGCCGGAACGTGCCCACGATCTCGTTGGGGGCACTTTCCACAAAATCAGATTTGGCGGCAGAAACCGCCGCTGGGGCAGCAGCAGGCAGGTTGGCCGCTTCCCCAGGGTTTTCCTGGGCCCCGGCTTCCCCCTCGCTGAGCTCCTTGCTGAGCTCGTCCGAGAGTACCGCCTCGTACAACAGGTCCGTATCCTTGGAACAGGAGGCCGTTAAAACATAAAGAAAGAGCGCAAGCAGGGAAAGGAGATTTTTGGTAGGTTGCATACAGTAGGGATTTTGGGATGAAATGGGGCGTTGCTTTGTGGGCTTGTTTAGGGAAAAATCGGTTAAGTGCATTAAAATAACGTTTAAAGTCATTCTTCGTTGGGGAAATTACGCATGTTTCTAATCCTTGGACGTTTCATCGTCTTTGTTTTCGACCAACGGCCTTTTTTTTTAACATTTGTTAAGATTTGGTCGGGAGAGGGCTTATGTTGCAAAAGGCCCAAACAAAAGGCTTTTGTATGAGTGGTCAGTTGTTCCCAAAGCCTATCCCAGGGCGAAGGACGGTCTTTTTCAAAACGCCCCCGCCTTATTGGGAATGTGCTGGCTGCCATCGCAATGCGACTTTCACGATCAGGTGGGCAAAGGACGCTGTACGCTTAGGGGTTGTCCTGGCCATCTGTACAATACCGGAACCTATACAAGGCCACTGCCGTTGCTTGGTAAGTAGATGGAAATATGCTCGTTGTGTTCAGGGGAAGGGTCTGGGCCGGCAATCCCAATCCGTACGCCTAACAAAAGGGAATTTTCTTTTCTTGCCCATTCTTTCTTGCGCCTTCGCCACTCCAATGAGATTGGCGGTGCCATTCTGGCGGTATCCCTGATCATCGTATTTGTTTCCGCTCTGGCCGGTATGGGGTGTGCAGGCCGCAACAAGCAAGGGTCTCAAAGTGGTACTCCCAGATGAGGTCTTAAAAAATCCATTACGGCCGCATTTCCCGCAAAACCCACATAATGGCGATGCTTCCACCGCAAAAATCTTGTTTTTATGGGGCTTTGCGTCCTCATTACCACACTCGAATTTAAGGACACTGCCTAAAATTCCAACGGTACCATTACATTGATAAAACACCAGCTTCTTGGAGGCCCATGGAAGGAAGGGGCCGCTTCTCCCATCCCGCCCAGGAGCGGCCCGCTTGGATGCAGGGGCAGTGTAGCGGATCACGTAAACATCTGGATCGGAGAGGGTTCTTGTGCTCCGGAACCTGCCACCGTCAATACAAAAACGGTTTTTAGAGGACGCGTTGGCCTTACAATCGTGCTGTATAGCCATCGGGCAACCGGCCCTTTACATCATAGACCAAGGTATTGGCGTGTTTAAAAGGCGCCAGGTCCGCTTCCAAGAACTTTTGGTGGGCCACGGCCATGATCAAAACGTCAAACTGTTCTTTCGGCGGGTCGTTCACCACGGTAAGGCCGTATTCGTCCGCCACCTCCTTGGGATCCGCCCATGGATCGTAAACGGTGGTCTGCACCCGGTAGGCATTGAGGTGGTTAATGAGGTCCACCACCTTGGTGTTCCTAATGTCCGGGCAGTCTTCCTTAAAGGTAATTCCCATCACCAATATTTTGGCATCCTTAACTTGGAGGTCATGCTTAAGCATCAATTTAATGATCTGGGAGCTCACGTATTCGCCCATGGTATCATTGATGCGCCTGCCGGCCAAGATCAGGTCTGGATTATACCCATTCTCCTGTGCTTTCTGTGCCAAATAGTAGGGGTCCACCCCAATGCAGTGCCCGCCCACCAGGCCGGGCTTAAAGGGGAGAAAGTTCCATTTGGTGCCCGCTGCGGCCAACACGTCATTGGTGTCTATGCCCAAGAGGTAAAAGATCTTGGCCAACTCGTTCATAAAGGCAATATTGATGTCCCGCTGGGTGTTTTCAATGACCTTGGAGGCTTCCGCCACTTTTATGGTGGGGGCCAAATGGGTGCCCGCGGTAATGACCGAGGCGTAGAGTTGGTCCACCACTTTTGCCGTTTCCGGCGTGGAACCGGAGGTTACCTTGAGGATCTTTTCCACCGTGTGTTGCTTGTCTCCCGGATTGATGCGCTCCGGGGAGTAGCCCACAAAAAAGTCCTGGTTAAAGACCATGCCGCTGGAGCGTTCCAGTTCCGGGATGCAGATTTCCTCTGTGGCACCGGGATACACGGTGGATTCATAAATGACAATATCATTTTTTTTCAACACCTTGCCCACGGTCTCGCTGGCCTTGATCAAGGGCGTAAAGACGGGGCGCTTGGTATCGTCCACCGGGGTGGGCACGGTGACCACAAAGCAGGTACAGTCCTGTAACACGTTTATATCCGTGGTACAGACCAGACCGGTATGGGTCAAGCGGGTCTTGCTGTTGAGTACACTTTCCAGATCCAAATCCGTGAGCTCCAAGGTGGTGTCCTTTCCCGAATTGATCTCGTCCACCCGCTTTTGGTTGATATCAAAACCAACCACTTGATATTTCCGGGCAAACAGGGCAGCCAAGGGAAGCCCTACGTAACCCAAGCCTATGATTCCTATTTTCATCTAGTGTACCTTTTATATTTATTGGCCACAAAAATAGGCAAAACAAGCTTGGGGAATGAGATGGCATAAAAAAACACAGGGCTCAACGCACCTACATGGAACCGATTTGCCTTTTTCCTTGGTTTTAATCCGGCTGGTGCCTTGAGCACAGCATTGCGCTAAAAGTGGTTTGGGCCAGTTAATCGTGATAGGTGGCGTACCAGGACAAAAAGGCGTCCATGCCCTGTTTCAGTCCGATCTTTGGGGTATAGCCATAGTCTTTTTCCAGGGCGGTGGTATCGGCCCAGGTGGTGAGGACATCGCCATCTTGCATGGGCAGCATCTGCAATTGCGGGGTTGTCCCTAGGCCCTTTGCTATGGTCTCGATAAAATCCATCAAGGCCACGGGCCTGCCCCTGCCAATGTTATAGATGGTGGCCGGGGCACTGCCTTGGGGTGGGTCCACGGGCCCCTGCTCCAGAATCCGTACCAGCCCCTGCACAATGTCGTCTATATAGGTAAAATCGCGGGAGAGCTTGCCCTCGTTGTACACGGTTATGGGGGTGTTGGCCCTAATGGCCTTGGTAAAGCTGAAATAGGCCATGTCCGGCCTGCCCCAGGGGCCATATACGGTAAAGAAGCGCAGTCCCGTACTGGGAAACCCGTAGAGGTGACTGTAGGTATGGGCCATGAGCTCATTGCTCTTCTTGGTGGCGGCATAGAGGCTAATGGGGTGGTCCACCCGGTCCGTGGTCTCAAAGGGCACTTTGTCATTTAGACCATAGACGCTGCTGCTGCTGGCATAGACCAGGTGTTTTATCTTATGGTGGCGGCAACATTCCAGCACATTTAAAAAACCCACCATATTACTGTCCATGTAGGCGTGGGGATTTTCCAGGCTGTAGCGCACCCCGGCCTGGGCGGCCAGGTTGCAAACGGCATCAAAGCCGTGCTCGGCAAAAAGCTGGGGCAGGCCCGCACGGTCTTCCAGGCCCATGCGCACAAAGCGAAATTCTGGATGGGTGGCGCTGGCCACTTCCGTACCAAAGACTTCGGCCTTGTTCCTGTCAATGCCCAGTTGCGCCAAACGGGCATATTTTAGATCGATGGAATAATAGTCATTGATATTGTCCAGCCCCACCACGGTGTGGCCCTTTTCCAGGAGCATCTTGGAAACATAAAATCCGATAAACCCGGCCGCACCGGTGACCAGTACTTTCAAGATTCTCCTATTTTGTAGTAGTTGAAGCCTATGTCGTTCATTTGCTTGGTGCCCAAAATACGCCGGCCGTCGAACACAAAGGCCGGTTTTAGCATCTTGTCGTAAATGGCGGTCCAGTCATAGTCCTTAAAGGCATCCCATTCGGTCAAGATGGCCACGGCGTGCGCATCTTGCACCATCTCCATAGGGTCCGTGGCCACGGTGAGGAGTTTCCTGTTTTCCTCGGGGCTGCGGGTGTTCAGGTAATCCAGATCGGCATAGATGCGCTCGGCATTTACCTTGGGGTCGTACACGACGAGTTCGGCCCTTTCCTCCAAGAGGGCATCGGCCACATAGATCGCCGCCGATTCCCGGGTGTCATTGGTGTCCTTTTTAAAGGCCCAACCAAGGAGCACGATCTTTTTGCCCGATATGGTGTTGTACAGCGTCTGGATCATCTGCTCGGCAAAACGGCGCTTTTGGTAATCGTTCATGATGATCACCTGTTCCCAATAGTCGGCCACCTCGGGCAACCCAAAGCTGCGGGCAATGTACACCAGGTTCAAGATGTCTTTCTGAAAGCAGGAACCCCCAAAGCCCACGGAGGCATTGAGGAATTTGGGGCCAATTCGGCTGTCAAAACCAATGGCGCGGGAAATCTCGGCAATGTTGGCATCGGTCTTTTCACAAAGGGCCGAGATGGAGTTGATGGAGGAGACCCGCTGGGCCAAAAAGGCGTTGGCCACCAGTTTGGAGAGCTCGGAAGACCAAACATTGGTCTGCAAGATCCGTTCCTTGGGCAGCCAGTTTTCGTACACGGCGCTCAGGGCGTCCTTGGCCGCCTGGCCCTCCGGGGTATCGTTGCCGCCAATGAGCACACGGTCCGCGTGCAACAGGTCGTCTATGGCCGTGCCCTCTGCCAAAAATTCCGGGTTGGACAAGATTTCAAAATTGACCTCGCTGCCCGAGTTGTCCAAGATACTTTTTATGGCCTGGGCGGTGCGCACCGGAAGGGTGCTTTTTTCCACCACGATCTTGTCCGTGGTGGCCACTTGGGCAATGTTACGGGCGCAGAGCTCCACATATTTTAGATCGGCCGCCTGCCCCTTGCCCTTGCCGTAGGTCTTGGTGGGGGTGTTCACGGAGATGAAGATCATCTGTGCCTCGTCTATGGCCTTGTCCACCTCGGTGGAAAAGAAGAGGTTCTTGCCGCGGCTCTCGCCCACAATCTCCTTGAGCCCAGGTTCATAGATGGGAAGCTGGTCCAGATCCTCCGTGTTCCATTGGGCAATGCGATCGGCATTGATGTCCACCACGGTCACTTGAATGTCCGGGCATTTATTGGCAATGACGGACATGGTGGGCCCGCCCACATAACCGGCGCCGATGCAGCATATTTTGTTTATTTTTTGCATGAAAAACAGTGTTTAGCGAATATGTTAGGGCAATAAAAGTGCAAAGATTACAAAATAACGTAAGATAATGGGGGATATTTTGGTTGAAAAGCCATTTTATTGGAGGATGCGACGTCCTGGCCTGGGGCTGGCTGCCTTTGCTACGGATGTCCGGCCGTAAGCTCCCGCCCGCCCCGCTGTGCCGTTCGGGCGGGCTGGCATGAGGAGGGGAGCTTTTCGTCTTCTTCTCTGAAAAAAACGGACAAAGCAAAGCAATCAGCCTTTAACGCCAGAGTAAAGTTCCCCCTTTGGGGGCTAGGGGGCTTTTTTCCCTTAATCAAGGGGAGGTGGTTTTCCACTTCATTGTGGAAAAGCGGAGGGGTTGCTGCGTGGGTACTTTGGGTGGTGTTGGGATGGATTTCCCAGAGCGGGGGACAGGTCTGCGAAGGACCTTTGTAATTGGCCATTCTTGCTTCTTGTCTCTTACCTCTTACCTAATGTCTTTCAACTTTTGTTCCACATTTTTATACTTTTTCAATCAGAAGCCGCGCAAATTGATGGAGATCATATGGGCAAGAACAGACAAATCATAACTTTGTAGGGTATTAGCGGCTTTACCATGGAGTACATTGATTATTACAAGATCTTGGGCCTTGCCAAGAACGCCGATGAGAAGGCAATTAAAAAAGCGTACCGAAAATTGGCGCGGAAATACCATCCGGACGTAAATCCCAACGATCCCGAGGCAGAACGGAAGTTCAAGGAGGTGAACGAGGCCAACGAGGTGCTGGGCGATCCGGAAAAGCGGAAGAAATACGACCGCTACGGCAAGGATTGGATGCACGCCGAGGAGTTTGAAAGGGCCCAGCAACAACAGCGCGCCCAACAAAGTGCCCAGGGCGCCGGAACGGGCGATTTTGGGGGGAGCGATTTTTCCGATTTCTTTGAGGCCATGTTCGGCGGTGGGGGATATGCCGCCGGCGGTGGGTTTTCCGGTTCGGGGGGCTATGCCCGTGGGGGCCAGGTAAAGTTTCGGGGCCAGGATTACAACGCCCAGCTACAGCTGAACCTGAGCGACGTCTATGTGCCCCACAAGCAAACCCTTACCGTGAACGGGAAGAACATTAGGATCACCATTCCCGCCGGCATTGCCCACGGGCAGACCATTAAAATCAACGGGCACGGTGGCCCCGGTCGCAATGGCGGTCCCAAGGGAGATCTCTACATTCAGTTCCACATCAACAACGATACCCCCTTTAAACGAGACGGGGCCAACCTGTACCAGGAGGTTCCGGTGGACCTCTACACCGCCGTGCTCGGGGGCACGCTCACCGTGGACACCTTTGATGCCAAGGCCAAACTGAAGGTAAAACCGGGCACCCAGAGCGGTAGCCAGGTAAAACTGAAGGGCAAGGGGTTTCCGGTGTACAAAAAGGAGAACCAGTTTGGCGACCTATACATTACCTACCGGGTCATGATACCCACGGTGCTCTCCCAAAGGGAACGCACCCTCTTTGAAGAATTGGCAAAATTAAATGAGAAACGATGAGGGAGATGGAATTTATACTGATCAGCGATTTTTGCAGCAACCACAACGTAAGCCCCAGCCTTTGCCGGGAACTGGGCGAGTATGGCCTGGTGCATCTGGTGGAACGCCATAACCGCGTGTACATTCCCCTGGAAGAGATGCCAAAAATGGAAAAAATAATACGGCTGCACCTGGAATTGGAGATCAATTTGGAAGGCATACAGGTGATCGAGCACCTGTTGTCCAAAATAGAGGGCCTGCAAGCGGAGAACGGGCGACTCCGGCAGCGGCTGGCGCTGTATGAGTGAGCCGTTGCGCCAACGGCAACATCCGCCAAGCACTCCCAAGCGGAATGCCCCCTTTCCAAGGGCAAAAAAATAAGTTATGAACAGGGCAAAAGGCCCGGCCCCTATATCTTAAAGGTCATGACCGGTAGGTCCACGTGGTTGGCAATGTCCTCCCCAATGCTTCCCTTAAAGAAATGCGCCAGTCCGCTACGGCCGTGGGTGGTAATGGTAATGGCGTCCGCATCCACTTTTTTGGCGTAGTTGTACACCCCGTCTTCCACGGAGTAATCAGATACCATGGCCACGTGGATGTGGGCAGGCAGTTCGCCGTGGTGCGCCACACGGATAAAACCGTCAATATCCTTTTGTATTTCGGTGGTGTTCATGAACTGTACCCCGGGAAGGTTCACGTGCACCAAGTGCAATTGGGCCTTCATTTGGCTAAAAAAATTCACTGCGCGGTGGTAGGCCTCCGTACTTTCCACCCTAAAATCAAAGGCAAAGACCACTTTTTCCATTTTAAAATCAGATCGTTGCTTCTTGATCACCAAAACCGGTACTTCCGCACTGCGCACCACCTTTTCGGTGTTGGATCCCACAAAGATCTCGCTCAGGCCACTGGTGCCGTGGGAGCCCATGACAATGAGCTCGGCCCCGTTTTCCTTGGCAATTTGCCCAATTTCCGTAAACACGGTGTAATTCTGTACCGTCTCGGTTATTTTTAGGTCTTTTAGATAGGGCTTGTCCAAGAACTCGGCAAACCGCTTTTTGGCCAACTTCATGTAGAACTTGGCCTCCATAAAGCTTTGCGACTCGTCTTTGGTGAGCACGGCATCCGAGATGCCCAACATGTGCACCACCATGATCTCTGCATTGGTTTTCTTGGCCAGTTGGGCCGCCACTTCCAAGGCGTTGGCAGAGTGTTCTGAAAAATCTACGGGTACTAGGATACGATTCATCATCATCGTTCATTTTATGGTTATCCGGGCTTGATTGCCCTACTTGTCTAAAAAAACACCTGTCGGACCTTCCGTTTTTGGGTGGTGGAATGTTGTTGCCTGTTCGTTTTTTGGGCCGCACGGGTCCGGAAGAAAGCTTTCAGATGCTATAACGTTCGTGAGCCCCAAATCATTGTATTTCCCCACGCGGCCATCCTTTGGTTTCCAAGTGCCTTCCTAGGCACGGTCCGGGCCAATCAGTGTTTCTGCATCACCTCTTTTTTCTTTTGCAGTTTGGCTTTCAGAATTTCCAAGGTCTCGTTCAAGGATTTCTCAAAGTTGTCCGTATGGCTCTGGGCAAACAATCTGGGACCCGGCGCACTCAGCTCAATTTCACAGATCTTACCGGTACCCTTGGCATCGTTTTCCTGCTTAAAATGTACTTGGGCCCTAATGAGCCAGTCGTACTTTTGACTCAGTTTCTCCAACTTTTGGGTCACCATGGCGTTCATGCTCTCGCTGGATGGCATTTTTACGTATTGAATCTCTACGGTCATAAGGTATCGTTTTAAAAGACCAAGATACAGCTCAGGAACGTGCCAAGTTATGACAAATGTCATATGGAAATGAAAATGAAAGCATCAAGGGCGCCGTTGGGTCCAAGTCCGGTTTGGCCGGCGGTAGGGCCTCATTTTTAGGGGGGGGTGGGCTTGTTGCCTGCCTTGCTTTGTGCCCACAGCTGGGGCATGCCAATATGCGCCTTGGCTTGGTACCCGTGCGCCCGGGGCTTCCCAATGGGTTTGCCAAAGGTGGGGTGCTCCGGGGGTGCGCAAGGGAAGTTCTCCGTGTCAAGGGAACTTAAAAACCCTCTTTTTTTGCCAAAGATGGATACCTTGCGTACGGAAGCTTCCATTATTGCGTTTATACAAGGGAAGCCCTTAGTGTTGCCCATGAAATCAAGTGGTGTTTTTTTGTTGATGCTCTTCTTCTCCCTGACTTGGGGTCGCGCCCAGGATGGGCACCTTCGTTGGGAGGATGCCCAAGAAATGGCCGAAGCCACCCAACGGCCCATTCTCCTGGTCTTTCAGGGCTCCGATTGGTGCGCCCCCTGCATAAAATTGGATCGTAGGGTCTGGTCCACCCCCGTTTTCAAGGAACATGCCAAGGACCGGTACATTTTGGTGAAGGCCGATTTTCCGAGAAAGAAAAAGAACCAACTCCCCGCCCAGCTGCGCCAGCGAAATGTCCAGCTCGCGGAGGCCTACAATCCCAGGGGCATTTTCCCCTTGGTGCTGCTTCTGGATCATGGCGGGAGGATACTGGGTGAAACGGGATACTTGAACATTGGGCCCACGGAGTATGTGGCCCACCTCAATGCAATGATGGAATAAGGTGAAAAAAGGGCTCACATTGTTGTGCTGTTGCTGGGGCCTTGGGGTCATGGCGCAGCACATTTTTAAGAAAACCACAGGGCTCATGGGCAGTAGGTTTGAGCTTACCGTGGTGGCCCAGGATTCGGCCAGCGCCCACGGTCATCTAGATCGGGCCATTGGGGAAATTGCGCGCATTGAGCGGCTCATATCCTCTTGGGACCCCCGTTCCCAAACCACGGCCATTAACCAAAATGCGGGAGTGGCACCCGTAACGGTGGCGCCAGAACTTTATGCCCTCATTGCCAGGGCCCTGGAAATTTCCAAGGCCACGGACGGGGCGTTCGATATCACCTATGCCGCTATGGATCGGCTGTGGACCTTTGATGGCACCATGCGTGTCATGCCCTCCCCGCAGGCCGTAGCCGCCTCCGTGGTAAAGGTGGGCTACGGCAAGGTGGTGCTCCACGAGGCGGAGGGCTCCGTTTATTTGCCCGAAAAGGGGATGAAAATTGGCTTTGGGGCCATTGGAAAGGGCTATGCCGCGGACCGGGCCAAAAAACTGCTCCAGGAGGCCGGGGTGCGCGCGGGCATCATCAATGCGGGCGGGGACATGCAGGCCTGGGGAAAACAGCCCAATGGGTCCGATTGGCAAGTGGCCATTACCAATCCCATGGACAAGAACAAGGCCTTTGCCCTGTTGCCCATTGGCGATCGTGCGGTGGTGACCTCGGGGAACTACGAAAAGTTTGTGCGCATCAACGGCACCCGGTACGTCCATATCATAGACCCCAGAACGGGGTATCCCAGCACAGGCATCCTCAGCGTAAGCGTATTTGCCCCCAAGGCCGAACTGGCCGATGCGCTGGCCACGGCCATTTTTGTCATGGGCAAGGAGGTGGGCCTGGACCGGGTGAACCAGCTGCCCGGCGTGGAGTGCATTATCATTGACGAAGCTGGCCAATTGGCCACTTCCAAGAACATCGACATTAAAACCCTATGACAAAGTACCTCTTTTATTTAGTGCTGTTAGGCCTACTGTCCCAAAGCTGTGTGGTGGTCAAGGGCTACGAACAAGTGCAGCTGAACGACCCGGATATGTCCCTGGCCGACAAGAAGTGCGATCGTAATCTCATTACCGTGCATACCTATCGGGAAGGGGCTTCCGGAGCCAACGGTGGGGCCACTGGAGGGGGGTGTGGGTGTAATTAGTGGGTAGTGGGTAGAGGGTAGTGGGTAGTTTTTATTGTGGGGGTAAACGCCAAAGTGCGGATTTGTTAAGGATTGTATGAGGATCGGAATCAGTACCATATATTGTCTGTTTTTCTTTTTTTGGGGCCTTGCCCAAGAGGAGGGGAGCGCGCCATCGCGCTACACCAAACGGGTTTTGGAAACCGCTGAGGTCGATTTTCTGAGCAGTTACTACGGCCAACAGGGAGACCATGCCGCGGTGACGGGAGGCTTGGGCACCGAGGAGCTCACCGATGTCACGGGAAGCATTGTGGTGTCCATTCCCCTTAACGATGACGATGTGCTCACCATAGATGCCGGCGTATCTGCCTATACCTCGGCCTCTTCCAGCAACGTGAACCCTTTTGATGGCCAGGGTGCCGATGCCTTTGTGGCCAGCTCCGGGGCCTCTGCCAATGATGTCTATACCCATTTCAACGCGGTCTATGCCCATAGTTCCCAAGACCGGAACACGGTCTGGACGGCCCATATATCCGGGGCCAAGGAATACGATTACGCCTCCATGGGCTTTGGAGGGGTCTTTGTGAGGCGTTTTAACGAGAAGAATACGGAGCTGAGTCTCACGGCCCGGGTGTTCCTGGACCGGTGGGATGCCATTTACCCCATTGAGCTGAGACCTTTCGGAACCGGTGGCGTAGGGTCTTTCCGGGCCAGTGAGATCACGGGGAACCCCAATTACGACCCCGATTTTACAGCGTTCCGGAATACCAAAAGAAATTCCTATACTTTGGGCATGGGCCTATCCCAGATCCTGCACAAGAAGGTGTTGTCCTCGCTGTCCTTGGACCTGGTGCAGCAGCAGGGCCTGTTGTCCACGCCTTTTCAACGGGTGTATTTTGCCGATGTCGCCGATGCCTTTGTGGACGGTTTTCACCTGGCCGATGACGTGGAGCGCCTCCCTGACCGAAGGTTTAAGGTGGCGGCGGGCGGCCGCCTGCACTGGTTTGTGAACGAATGGGCCACCCTGCGCACGTTTTACCGCTTTTATTGGGACAATTGGGGGCTTACCGCCCATACGGCCCAACTGGAAATGCCCATAAAGATCGGCGGCCGGTTTACCCTTTACCCGTCCTATCGTTTTTATGCCCAAACGGCGGCCGACTATTTTGCGGGCTATGACCAGCATCTTTCCACGGCGGCCTTCCATACCTCGGATTTCGACCTGTCGCGCTACCTGGCCCACCAATGGGGCATGGGGGTGGGCTACACCGATATCTTCACCGGGGGGCGGTTGTGGAAATTTGGCCTGAAGAACATCGACCTAAAATTTTATAAGTACGATCGGGACATTGCCTTTTCTTCCTATATCGTGACCACCGGCTTCACCTTTCTGCTGGATTGACGGTTTCCGGTTCAGGTTGGCCGGGCCGGCAAAGGGAGGGAAACCTTCTTTGTGGGTCTCCCAGGGCCTGGGGCCTAGGCACCATTCACCACCCGGGTGCCATCACTGGGCAGGGTAACAAAGGAGCCAAGGGCTATGCCAAACGCCTTATGGTAGGCCGCGGAGACTTCTGCCACATAGTCCGCTGTACGGTCCTTATGGATCAATTGCAGGGTGCAGCCACCAAAGCCGCCGCCCACCATCCGCGCCCCCAAGATGTGGTCCTTCCCCTGGGCGTGGTGCACCAGAAAGTCCAGCTCCGGGCAGCTCACCCCATACTGGTCCCTGAGGCCGGCGTGGGTTTGGTACAGCAAGCGTCCCAAGGCGGGCAGGTCATTGTTCTTTAAATGTTCCACGGCCCGGAGCACGCGGGCATTTTCGGCCACCACAAAGGTGCAGCGTTGCAGCACCACTTCGCTCATATCCGCGGCGCACTGGTGCAGCATGTCCATGGTGGCGTGCCGCAGGGAGCTTACCCCGGGATGGGTTTTGCGCAGTATGGCCACCCCTTCTTCGCATTGCTGCCGGCGCACATTGTACTGCCCGTCGGCCAGGTTGTGAGACACATTCGTGTTGAGCATCAGCAGCTCAAAGGGATCCGTTTTAAAGGGGACATAGGCGTGTTCCACCGTTTCGCAATCCAACAGCAGCACCTGGCCCTCCTTGCCCATCACTGAGGCGTATTGGTCCATTATGCCGCATTGGGTGCCCACATAGTGGTGTTCTGCGTCCCGGCCCAGGGCCACGATGTCCATACGGGAGAGGCCCAGGTCAAAGAGTTCGTTGAGTCCAAAGGCCAGGCCGCATTCCAGGGCGGCGGAGGAACTCACCCCGGAGCCCGCGGGAATGCCGCTCTTTATGGCGCACTTAAAGGCCCCCAGGCCCGGCACCCTTTTCTGTATTTCGTGCACCACGCCCAAGATGTAGTTCTCCCAGCCCACGCTGCTGCGGGACACCTTGTCCAAATCAAATGCCATCACGGCCCCAAGGGTGTCACTGTACACTTCGCACCTTTGCCCGGAACCGTTCTTTTGGAAGGAAAACTCCATTTTTTTGTCGATCGCGGCGGGGAGCACCAGGCCCATGTTGTAGTCCACGTGCTCTCCGATAATATTGATCCTTCCCGGGGAAGCGATGTGAAGCGTGGGTTTAAAACCTTCAAAAAATACGTCTTTTGGAGACCTCTGGTTTTTACTGGACATTGAAAGTGGTTTAGGGTGTGGATTGGCCGTAAAATAAACACCTTTCGGGGGAATAGGCAAGCCCAACCCTGTTTTACCTTATCGGTTGGACGACCAAACCACCGTGGTGGTAAGGGACCAACTCCCAACCTATGTTGCCTTTCTTTGGGTCAGGGCGGTGCCCTGCGCCAACGGAACCCATTCCTCGCCCGGTGCGTTGTTTTGCGCACCGAGGTTTTTTTTGGGGCTGCAATCCACTTGCGGGCCCTTGATAAGATGTAAGGAGACAGGGCCAAAGGTGGTGGCGGGGATTTGGATGTTATGCGCCCTTAGAACTCACCTCCCTCATCGTCCCCACCGTTGCGCATTCTGCCTTCGCCCCGTTGTTTTTTCTGGTTGATGCGGTAAATAAAGGACAGGTTGATCTGCCTTTCGCGCCATTGAAACTCGCTTTCTGAGGTAAAGGTGGGCGTTTGGGTAAAGGACTGTCGCCTTCTGCTGTTCAACAGATCGCTCACGTTCAGGGTCACGGTGCCCTTTTCCTTGAAGACGTCTTTGGCAATAGCCAAATTTATGGAAAGAATGCCCTTGTTCCTGGTCTGGGCATTTTCCCTTGGGCCACGGTAGAATATATTGGTCTGCCAGTCTATTTTGGAGGGCAGGGTTACCTTACTGCTAAAGCGGGCAAACCAGCTCACATTGTTGGCACCAAAGTCCGTGCCGTTGAACTCGCCGTCCAGGTCAAACCCAAAAAAATTGAAGCTACCGTTCAGCCGAAGCCAGTCCGTTGGGTTGTAGAGTGCGGCGGCCTCGGCCCCATAGCGTTGTTCTGTGGAGAGGTTAATGGGGATGGAGCGAATGATGCGAATGCCATCCGAGGTCACCTGGCCCGTTTCTTCCTGTATCCTCTCAAAGGCGTTGGTCTCGCGCTGGTAATAAATGGAAGAGGTGAGGGTAAGCTTGTCAAAGCGCTTTAGGTAGCCCAGATCGAAGGCGTTGGAGAATGAGGGGTCCAGATCGGGATTGCCCTGGAAAATGTTGGTACGGCTAGATCGGGACGGAAAGGGGTTTATGAACCAGCCCCGGGGTCGGTTGATGCGCCGGTTGTATCCCAGGGAAAGGTTCTCGTTTTCCCCCAGCTCGTAGATAAAGTTCAGGGTGGGGAAGAGGCCCGGATAGTTTTTTTTGAAATTCACATCCACTTCTTCGCCCAACAGCTCTTCCAGTTCGGAGGTATCAAACTCGGATTCCAGTTGACCCTTTAAAACCGTGTTCTCAAACCTGAGGCCCAAGAGAAAGGAAAACTTGTCACTGAGCTTGTCTCCGTACTGGGTATAAACGGCATGGACGTTTTCATCGAAGGTAAAGGTATTGGTCAAGTTTTCGTTTAGATCGAACACCCCAGTGTTCTGATTGAGCGTGTCTAACTGAAAAGAGGTGATCTCTTCCTCAAAATCGCCCCGATAGCCAAACTCAAATTGTTTGTCACCTATGGGCAGCACATAATCCACCTGGATCAGGTATTCGTTCTGCTCCTCGCCCTCATTCACTTTTTCCAAGGCTATGAGATTGTTGGTGGGGAAGGTCTCATCTTCCCCTATATCGGTCCGGATGACCTCGTCACTGCGCGAATATTGCAGGTCTGCCGTGAGTTCGTGGCCCTCGTCATTGAACTCGTTCCTGTAGTTCAGGGCCAATTGGTAGCGGGTGTCGTCTTCGTTCTCGTCTTCAAAACGAAAGGTTTGGCTGCCCAGTACCCCATTGATAAAGCGGTTGTTGTTGTTCTCGGTAAGGTCCACACCATCGGCAATACGGCCAAATACACTGCCCGTTATGGAGGAGTTTTCCGTAAGGAAGTATTCCAGCCCCAAATTGCCGTTGAAACCGCTGCTTTGTCTCAAGATGTCGCGATCTTCCGTAATTCTGCTGAATTCCCCCACGGTGTAGTTGTTGTCAAAGAAAGCGTTCCCGGGCGGTTCCCGGTAAGAATAGCCCAGGGTGGTGAAGATGTTGAATTTGTCCGTGCGCAGGTTCAGGTTGGTATTGACCTGGCTGGCCGTTGGGAAGCCCACCGAAGCGTTCACCGTACCGTTGAGGCCCAAGGTCTTTTCTTTCTTTAGGATGATGTTCAGGATGCCCGCGGTGCCTTCCGCATCATAACGGGCAGACGGGCTGGTGATCACCTCCACGCTTTCAATGGCATCTGCGGGCAGGTTCCTGAGGGCGTCCGTGGAACCAAAACCGGCCAGGGCAGAGGGCCGCCCGTTGATCAGGATGCGCACGTTGCTGTTGCCGCGAAGGGCAATGGCCCCGTCCACGTCCACCGTGACGGAGGGCACATTGTTCAGGGCATCGCCCACATTGCCCCCACTGGTGGTAATGTCCTTGCCAATATTGTATATTTTTTTGTCCAGCCGTACTTCCACGGTGGTTTTTTCGCCCACCACTTCCACGGCCTCCAATTGGGTGGCATCCAGTTTTAGGCGAATGGTGCCCAGATCGCGCGAACTGCGGATGTCTTGCTCATTGAGGACAAAGGGGGTGTAGGAAATATACTCTACCCGTAGGTTGTAGCGGCCGGGCTCGGTGGCCACCCTGAACTTTCCCTGGGCATCCGTGATGCCCCCGGTAACCTTGCTGGGATCGTCCGCGCGCTGCACCACAAGGGTGGCAAACTCAAGGGGCTCATTGGTGTCCTGATCCACCACGGTACCCGTTAGATACACATTTTTCTGTCCAAAAAGGGAGAGGGAGCCCAAAAGGAGCAAAAAAGTAAGGGGGAATAAAGATTTCCTCATATCTCAACCATAATTTATCAGCCGGCAAGATCCAAATTTTAAGGCGCTCGGTAGCTTTAAATTCCCCAAACAACCAAAGTGGCATCCCCAACGACACTAAAGAAATGTTAATATGAAAGGGCATGGGCTATCCTCGCCCGGTGGCACCGCGGCACCGCCCTTGGAAATGGGTGCACAGCGGTGGTCATGCCTTGGCCCCGTTCTTAGGAAGGAACTACTCCAAGATGCGCTCCATGAAGCCCTCCTTGTAGGCACGGCCAATGGGAATACGGCTACCATCGTCCAACAGCACCTGGTTGCCCACCACCTTTTCAATGTGGGCCAGGTTCACCATAAAGGACCTATGGGTGCGGACAAAGGGCGCGGCGGTAAGAGTGTCTTCCCAGTGCCTGAGCGATTCCTGGGAAAGGTGTTTTTTTTGTGGGGTGAAAATTTCCGTGTAATCCGCATCGGACCGGATGTAGCGTATATCGCGAACGGCGACCTTGACCAGCTCGTAGCCCGATTTAATGAACAGGGATTCCGGAGGGTCCAAGCTGCGTTCCCTGTCCCCATTTTTTTGGGCCATCTTGTTGGGCTGCATTTTGGAGACCGCCTGCACAAAGCGCTTAAAGGAAAAGGGTTTCAGGAGATAGTCCACCACATCGTACTCATAACTTTCCAGGGCATAGTCCGAAAAAGCAGTGGTAAGGATCACATTGGGCACCGGTGTGCCCATCTTTAAAAAATCAATGCCGGAGATCTTGGGCAGGTGTATGTCCAGGAAGATGAGGTCTATCTCCGTGTTGCGCAAAAATTCAATGGCCCCTAGCGCATCGGCGAAGGTGCCCTCCAAGACCATGTTCCCATGCTCGGCAATATATTTCTGAAGCACCCGCTGGGCGGGGGGCTGGTCTTCCACGATGATGCAGCGAATCATTTGCCCCCGGTGTTTAGGTCCATTTCCAAAAGTACGGTATAGACGTTGTTTTTTTTGTTTATGGTGAGGGAATGGGCATTGGGGTAGAGCAGTTGCAACCTTTTTCTCACGTTTCTGAGTCCTATGCCGTGCGACAGTTTTTGGGTGTTGGCGTCCGTCATGAACGAATTGGTGCACTGAAAGCTCAAATGGCCCTGGGCATCGACCGAGATGTCCACCGCAATGGAAATATCCTCCGATTGGCTGGCCGTGCTGTGCTTAAAGGCGTTCTCTATGAAGACCGAGAGGATCAGGGGGGCAATCCTATAGCCCGAGGGGATGTTTCCGGTGCGAAAGTCCACTTGGCCCCGCTCCTCTATCTGAAGCTCGTTGAGCTGGGTAAAGTTTCTAAGGTGCTCCAGCTCCTTGTCCAGCCCCACAAAGTCTTCCTTGCAGTCGTACAGCATGTAGCGCAGCACGGTGCTCAGCTCCAGGATAATGTCCGGTGTTTTGGGAGATTCATCTATGGCATAGGAATAGAGGTTGTTAAGGTTGTTGAAGAGGAAATGGGGGTTGATCTGCGATTTTAGAAACTGCAGTTCGCTCTCCTTTACCGAAGAGCGGAGGTCTTCCACCTCCCGTTGTTTGATCGCCGCGTCCCAAGCAAATTTAAACCCGGCCAGGATGGTGATCACCGGCATGACATCCAACAGGCTATAGAACACCCCGGGGAAGTGCTTGCCCCGGGTATCGGGGAAGTAGATGCGTTCCAGCACCAGTTCTTCCACCAGGATGATACCGGCCACCACCAGGGCCACAAAGGCAAAAAAACGGAGGTACTGCTTGGTGTAAAAGTAGCGCGGTATAAACAAATAGTTGATCACAAAGGCCCCAAGGGCATAGTTTACAAAGGCCACGATTTTGTATTCCTGTATTTCGGGCGCGTTCCTGTCAAAGGAAAAAAACAAAAACAGCACCAGGTGCAGCACGCCTTGAAAAAGGAGTTCTTTCTGGGCATCGCTTAAAATGGCAAACCGCTGATCCATGGTGTAAATGTAGCATTTTAAGGGGATTGGGCCGAAAAGAATACCGCCACCGACCATATTACGGGGCCCAATGTCCGTTTTTGGGGGGAGCTGTCGTTTGGGAGCCAAGAAGGGTCGTTAACGGAAAATTATGCAGGGGTTGCCATACATTGTGCATCTTTGTAAGGCATTCAGCGATAGCAACCTTATGAAAGTAAAATCTTTTCTTGCCATCATCAGTGTTTTTTTCTGCCTCATTCAGGTCTGGGGGCAGGATTCCGGCACCACCATCAAGGGGAGCATCACCGACGCCTCCGGGGCCGCCATTGCCTTTGCCACGGTACTGGTGGGCGATCCCGGCACCCAAGAACCCCTTTCGGGCGTTACCAGCGGCATGAACGGTACTTTTGTGGTGGAGACCGATGCCACCGACTTTTACGTGGAGGTGAGCTTTATGGGCTTTGCCACCAAGCGCTTCAATGAGGTGGAAGCGGTTGGGGGCATCTGGGACCTGGGCACGGTGGTACTGACCGAGGATGCCGAGCAATTGGAAGAAGTGGTGGTGGCCGGGGAACGCTCCGGGACCGTGTTTAAACTGGATCGCCGGGTGTTTACCGTGGGCGCCGACCTGAGCAGCACGGGGGCCAGTGCCCTGGAAGTGCTCAACAACGTGCCCTCGGTAACCGTGAACATTGAGGGCCAAGTGAGCCTTAGGGGCAGTCAGGGCGTACAGATGCTCATCAACGGAAAACCATCGGTCCTGGCCAACGAACAGGGAAATGCCCTGGGCACCCTAACGGCAGATATGATCGAGAGCATAGAGGTCATTACCAACCCCTCGGCCAAGTATGATGCCGAGGGTACCTCGGGCATCATCAACATCATCCTAAAAAAAGAGGAAAAACGGGGCACCAACGGCTCGGTAACGCTCAACACCGGTGTGCCCAACAACCACAGCCTGGGCTTTAGCCTTAACAAACGCACCGAAAAATTCAACTTGTTCAGTCAGCTCGGGGTGGGCCACCGTACCTTTCCCAGTGACAATGAAAGTGAAAACAGAAACCTGCTGAACGATACCGAAATCATCAGTTTTGGGGAGAGCGACAAGAACGAGACCTTCTTTAACCTGATCTTGGGCACGGATTACCACATTGATTCACTGAACGTGATCACCCTATCCGGAAATTTTGCCTATGAATGGGAGCGGGAGAATTCAGATGCCCTCTTCAGTACCTTCAACGCCAACAATGACCTCACCGATGCCTTTGACCGGGTAGAGCTAACCACGGCCACCAACCCCAAGTATGCCTACGAACTCCAGTACAAAAGGAGCTTTGAGGACCATGAGGAACGCTCCCTGCTGCTCAGTGCCACGGGCAACCTCTTTGCCAAGGACCAGACCTCTGAGTTTGCCAACACCACCACGGTGGGCGGGGCAGCGGATTTTTTACAGCGGGCCAGGACCGATTTTGGCCAGGCCGATTATATCTTCAAGGCAGATTATACCCATCCCTGGGAAGATACCTACACCGTGGAAACCGGGGCACAGTACCAGATCAATGATGTGGAGAGCGATTTTGGCATCAGTGCGTTCGATGGGGCCACCTTTGTGGAGGACCCGGAGCTTACCAATGTGTTCCAGTGGACCCAAAAAGTGCTCGGGGTGTACGGCACAGCGGCCTATGAAAAGGACAAATGGGGACTGAAGCTCGGTGTCCGCTTCGAGGATACCGATGTGGCCACCCTCCTGCGCACCAATGACCAACGCAACAACCAGCGGTACAACAATTTCTTCCCCAGCGGTTTCGCCTCCTACAAGGCCAACGAAGACCTCTCCTTTCAGCTGGGCTACTCCAAGCGTATCTTTAGGCCGCGGCTGTGGGACCTGAACCCTTTTTTCAATATCCGGAACAACTTCAACATCAGAACCGGCAACCCCGACCTTCTGCCCGAGTTCACCGACAGTTTTGAACTGACCAGTATTTACAAATTGGGCCAGCTCTCCATGAACCTTGGGGTCTTTTACCGCTACACCACCGATGTGGTGGAGCGCATTGTGGCCTTTGAGGACAACATAAGCATTTCAAGGCCGGAGAACATAGGCATAAACCACACCACGGGTCTGGAGTTCAACGCCAAGTACGTTCCGCTGAACTGGTTGAGCTTTACGCACGACTTCAATTTTAACCGCTTTGCCCGCGAGGGCGATTTTCAGGGGCAGTCCTTCGATTTTACCGGCAGCCAATGGACCACCCGGCTCATGGGCAAACTGAAGCTCCCGGCAGACATAGACCTGGAGTTCATTGGCAATTACCAGTCCGGTTTCCGCACCGTGCAACAGGACATCACGGAGGTGGTCTTTATGGATTTTGGGGCGCGCAAGAAAATCCTCAAGGGAAAGGCCATCCTAAACCTGAGCATTAGGGACGTCTTTGCCTCCAGGATCTTTGAAAGCAAAACCAACCAACCTGAGTTCTTTCTCCGCAACTTTGGGCAGCAGGGACGCTTTGTCACCTTTGGTGTCAGCTTTGGCTTTGGCAAGGGCGAAGCCATGGAATTCTCCGGGCAGAAGCGGTTCTGATATTTTCCCAACAGCCACTTTTTGGCCCTGCCCCGTGCGCCCCGCCTTTCTTTCCGGTCCATGGGTGTTTGTGCATTGGGCACGCGGCCTTACCATTTCCCAATTGAAAACAAGCCGGAGCTGGACATACCTGACTTTTATTTTTCGCGGGCCAAAAAAGCAATTCAATTTCCATAGCTCCATTTTAAACCCAGAGAATGCACTAGACTTTCGGGATGGGGGTGTAAGCCCAATAAAATCAAGACTTTTAGGATTGAGGCGTAGCCATCGCTACGGTGAGTGAGCAAAAGTCAGTGCAACGATTGATTTTGCAGGGATTTGCAGCCGTAATACCTGCCCGTTCCTTTCAGGCGGGGAATTTCTATTGCTTAATCTGGGTTAAACGAAAACTGGTAGTAAAGGACAACCATCAGCGCTCTTTACAGTGCCCCGGATACCTCTGAAAATGCCTGGTCCCCTTGTTGTTTGCAGACGTTGGTGACCTTTTTTCCACTTTTGGGTCTAAAAGGACAAAATGGGTTAAATGATCGGTTTTATCTTATTGGACATTGCCATAGGTGCCGTATTTGGACTGCTTTTCTTTTTGCTGATACTGGCTTTCATCACCTTTAAATCTGACTTGATAAGAATGTTTAAAAGACAATGGAACCGATGGCGAAAATAGGGGAGCACGCCCAAGGGGCGACACCGCCCGGCGCCTTTTTCCGCACTGTACCAAAGGGGTTGCCCCGTTTGGAAATGCCTACCTTAAACCCATAGGGCCGATTGAAACACAAAGGTGTTTCACCCAGATGACACATTGGAATTCCATTGCCACCACACATCCCCGCAAAAGCAATCGTAGCGCGGACGTTGGCCCGATCTTCGCAGCCATGGCCCTGCTTTTTGGGCAGAAGCCTTATATGCCATTGGGTTCTACCACGAATGTTGTGGAAACAAAAATGGATTGGCAGCGGTAGGACTCCAGGACCTAGGACTAAAAATAGGCCCGACTACAGGCACCCGTAAAGTAAGTCTCCGTAATTGATGGAACTGTACATCTAAAATCCTAACTTCTTACGCCTTCTCATCCTAAGTCAAACTTGGAATCAAGTGTTCTTACTCCCAAATACAATGGTAGAACCTTCCATTGGAGGCAACACCCTTATGGCAAAGCTCCAAGACATCATCCGGGTTAAATGAATGGGTACTTGGCTCATTTCCGAAATGTTTGCGACCCAACACCGAGACCTTATGGGCTTTTTGCCCAGAAGTTGCCAAATGATCGGCGCTTGGTGTTCCCTTGGCACCCAAACTTTTTTGCCAAAAGACCGTTCATCCCTAAAACCTATGAATTTTTAATAAGTATTTTCTTACAAAAATGTTGGAGCTTTGGAAGGTAATCCCAAAATTAGACATTATGAACAAGATCTTATCCCCACTTAACCTATTTGTTTGCGCTTTTTGTTTTACGGTCAACGGCCTGGTGGCCCAAGATGTGGATACCGCCAGCCTCGATGGCCAGGAGGCCCCGTTGCCCTTGCGGGAGCAACAGTTTCTGGAACTGAAGGCCATGGGCTACTCCCAAAAGGAAATCTACGAAGACCTGGGCAATGTGAGCTTTCTCTCCAAGCAGTACGCTTCTGCCTTGTATTGGTACGGTAAGTTACAGGCCCTGATGCCCGGGGGAAAGCTTGCCAAAAACTACCAACTGCGCTATGATCATGCCAAGGCCAAGATGGCGGGCGCCGGTACCGAGGAAGAGGAAACCGAGGAAAACTGGACCGAGCTCATTCTGGAAGACTACCAGATGACCCATAAATATGGCAACAAGCCAGCCTACAGCAGCACCCAAGATCAATTTCTCCCCTTGGACATTGCCATGTTAAAAACCGATTTTGCGGCCCGTGCCCCTGCCACCCAGAACACGCGATCGGATGGGCGCCCGGGGGGCACGAAGGCGTACCAGGCCCCGGTGGCCCTGTCCCCGGATGGCAATACCGCCTATTTTGCCAAGGAGGTGCTGGTGCGGCCCGCCACCGGACTGTTTTCCAAGAAAGCGAAAAGGTCACGCATTTTTAGGGCCAAAAAGACCAACGGAACGTGGCGCACCGTTGCGGAACTGCCCCTTTGCTCGGCAGACCACTCCGTGACCCATCCCCATCTTTCCCCTGACGGCCGTAACTTGTTCTTTGCTTCCAACATGCGCGGCAGCTTTGGGGAGTATGATATCTACGTGGCCAAGATTGCGCCGGACGGCGGTCTTGGCATTGCCAAAAACCTGGGCCCCAAGGTAAACAGTGACAAGGACGACCTGTACCCCCAAATGATGGGCAATGGCACCCTTGTATTTGCTTCGGAAGGCCATGGCGGATTTGGGGGGCTGGACCTCTACACCGCTCGCATAGGACCCCGTTACGTGGGCTTGGCCACCAACATGGGGCGCCCCTTCAACGGGCCTCACAACGATGTGGCCCTGCATTGGAACGCCGAGACGGGCACAGGCTATGTGGTCACCGATCGTGCCGGTAGCAGCGGTGACCCAAATGGGGTCTTGGTGGTGCACCAGGCCCGGGAGGCCCACTTCAAGGACCTTGAACAGCGCCTCTTTGAGGCGGTGAACGACCAGGCCCACTTCTCGTCCTCCCTTTTTCAGGAAGAATAAGCCGGGCCAAAGGCAGGCTTGTATGCGCTTCTCCGTGCACCGGCATCCCAAACGGTCCGTGCATCGGCACTGTGTTCCAAAAATGGAAGTTGTACCATCACCCAAAAACAAAACAAGATGATCCCTACACCCTTTTCCCCCAGATTCTTGGTGGTGTCACTGTTATGGATAAACCTGTGCGGTCTCCATCAACTCTTGGCCCAGGAGGTTCAGCCACGCCCGGCATCCTCTGGCAGCTACCACAATCAATTGTTCTTTAATCGCTTTATGATTCATCCCACCTTTTCCCTGGTACGGGAGAACAAGTCGTACTTCAACCTATTGCACCGCAATCAATACGCCATGTTTCAAGACAACAGTCAGAATTACTTCTTGGGCTTCAGCAACCGGCTCAACGATCGCACTGCGGTGGGCATTGGCGTGTACAGCCAATGGTCTGGCGTGGTGCAGGAGTTTGGTTTCAACGCCAATTACGCCACCTCCGTTCCCTTGGGCGAGAAGAGTGCCCTGGCCTTTGGGGCCAACCTTACCTACCTGAACCAAGGCCTGGACAAAAACCGGGTCGTGGGGCAGGAGAACGATCCCGCCATCCAGGCGGCCGGCAAGGAAAGCAAGATCGCCGTACAGCCGGGAATGAACCTCTCCCTGGGCCGTTTGGATGTTGGCCTCTATGCCCAAGATCTTTTGCGCTATAACCAGACCACCAATGAATTCGTGGTCCGGCCCGGTCTGGAGGGACTGAGGGCCTCCGTGCAATATACCCATCCCTTCACGGCTGCCTCGGGCCTTTTTAAAGACGCCCGGATCATGCCCCTGCTGCAATTGGGCCGTAATGACAGGGGGAATTTGGCCTTCCTGGGCTCCTTGGTACTGGACCTGCCGCATCTTGGTTGGGTACAGACCACTTTGGACGATCGCCATGGCCTGTCTGGCGGGTTGGGGGTTAACCTGGGCCAACGGATGTCGCTCGGATATCTCATGGAAAAGAACCTAACCGGGCAAGAGGCCAATCTGGGATGGAACCACGAGCTTTCCCTAGGGTACACCTTTAAGGAACAACAGACCCCTTCCAAGGGCTATGTGGACAGTTCCACGGACAGTACCATCGACCGGATTGTCCGAAATTACGAGGAACAGATCGCCGCCCTGATCGCAGAGCAGCAAAAGGATGATGGAAAAAGGAACCACGGGGAGCACACCGGCCTCCCCGGCGCCGATGCGTCCCTTGACCTTGCCCAGCAAAACCGATTGATACTGGATGAGCTCATCTTGAGACAGGACAGTATGGAACAAGCCAGAACGGCGGCCTTTGAACAAAAATTTGAGACCGTAGTGCGTATGCTCAGGAACGATGTACGCAATGGCATCAAGGCAAGTCTAGCGGGTATGGAGGCCCAACAAGGGGCCAGGCTGGCGGTAAATACCCGGGAAACCGCTACCAAGGGGGACCAGCCCAACCAGGCCAAAAGGGAGTATGTGAAGATGCCGATCAAAGTACTGGGGCAAGAAGATGCCATTGGTGTAAAACCGGGCTATTACGTCATTGCCAATGTGTACAGCAACCAAAGGTACCTCAAGGCCTTTATGCAAGATCTGGCGGACCGGGGCATTGCGGCCAGGGAATTTTACAACCGGGAGAACGGACTGCACTACGTTTATTTGGCAGATTATGACCACAAGGAAGACGCCCAGACCGCCTTTGCCTCGCATTTGAACGGCAGGTACAAGAAGGAGAAGTGGATCATGCAGGTGGACCATGCCTATGCCACCGCATCCAATGATTATGAAGAGGACGATTATTAAACCCCAAAATATAATTTTTACGTGCCGATAAAGCCCAAGCATCGTTAAAAAAGAAGGGTATTGTTTTGCCAAAGGGAGGGGTGGATATCCGGGGGGATAACTGGGGCCCCTCCTTTTTTTGGCGCAAGCCTATCGATAAGTTGTTGGAAAAAACCGATGAAATGTTCTCTTCGATAGCATTTGAACGAATAAATATTACTTTTTGTAGGATTTATTTGATATTTCTATACTTTTCGAAGGTTCTATGTTAAATACAGTGGGTAATCGAATTTCAGTTTACCCGCTATGAAATAGATCATGTTTATAAAATTCTCCGTGTTCCGGTAGCCCCTTGCCCTTTTCTTGGCAAGCTGTATCTT
>NZ_JBLFEO010000037.1:0-38982 GCF_047345505.1 Maribacter aquimarinus
TGATCCAATTATGGACAAATGCTATAAAAACGAGGGCTTTTCCAACTTGAAGATAAAACAATCGGTGGCCAAGAAATTCAAGGGTTTCGCCAGGAGGTTCAAAGCATCGCACAGCATGACCCTGGAAGAGATGATTCATTTCTTTGAGCGCCATCAGTTGCTTCCCGATGATGAAGTGCCGAACCATTTGCTGCATACCGAGAGGCGGCTGTTGAAACGCATCAATGCGGTGATCGCCATTATGAAGGATATGGAAAAGACCCAGACCAAGCCCACGGTGGGGATGTTGGAAGCACTTTTTATGGCCGAGGGCAAAGAGGATGAAACCCCACTCTTTGTCGAAAAAAAGCAACACCAAAGAAGCTTGGAAGAAGAGCTGAAGCTTTGGAAGAAAAAAGAAGATTGATATGTACATCACCATCACCCCACAACAGACCGAGGGAAATTATTCCCAAAGTGCAGGCGATTATGTTGCCTATCTTGAAAAAGAGAATGAAAGGGCGGAAGCAATGGAGCAGGAGCATTTTTTCAATCAGTATGAGGACGAGATATCGGGTGCCGAGGTGACCAAGGAAATCGATGGCAATACGGCAAAGTTATCCAAGAAGGAACCTAAGTTCTACGCCATCACCATCAGCCCCAGTAAGGCTGAACTGAAAGCCCTCACCAACCCTGGGGCCGACCTCAAAGACTATGTGCGGCAGGTGATGGTCACCTATGTCGAGAGCTTCAACCGGGAAATAAAAGGTAGGAAGGTGACCATTGATGATATAAAGTATTTCGCGAAGATGGAACACAAAAGATACTTTAAGGGAACCGATAGGGAGGTACGGCAGAATCAAAAAATAGCCGGAAAGATTTTGGAATTGCAGCACGAACTCCGGGCAGCAAACAAAAATGGAATGGAAAAACAGTGTAAACAACTCAGCAAGCAAATCGATGACTTGGAGGCACTGGCCCCAAATAAATTGGACGGCCAACGCATTAAGAACGGTATGGAAAAACCGGGGCTTCAGACCCACATCCACATCATTGTGAGCCGAAAGGATGCCAGTAATTCGGTGAGTCTTTCCCCAGGCAGCAAATACAAGGCATCCGACGTGGAATTTCAAGGAAAAATGGTGAAACGCGGATTTGACCGTGATCGTTTTTTTGAACGGGCCGAACAGCTGTTCGATAAAAAGTTTGATTTTGATAGGAGCTTTGTGGAGCGCTACGGTTCCCGGAAGCTGCTCAAAACAAATCGCACCATGTATTTCAAGGCAATTTTGGGGCTTCCCCAAAATGAAAGGGCATTGGCCATAAAAATGCTGGCAAAATCAGGGGCAAGGGTGCCACACATTCCCATTACCGGCGCGCAATTGGCATTGAAGGCCATTAGAACGATGAAGAAAGGTCTAAACGTGGCCGTACGTTCATCTTCGATAGGGGTTTGATATGGAAAACGAGCTGTTTTGTTTGATAGGTGCACTTATGGTATATGCGGTTCTTATACCGGCAATCCATAGATGGTTACCTTACGGAACTTGGATAAGTCTTGCCCTGCTTTGCTTATGGTCCATTGGCCAATTCGTGATTCAGGGCAGCGGCTGGACAGATTTCCTGATGTGGTACTTTGGTCCTGCCCTGGTCCTTAATCTGTTGGGCTTTTTGTTCTTGGATAGACAGGAACCGGTAAAGGGTGATGTGTTCAATGCCCGCTTGCCCTATGCCGGTGGGGTGCTGAGACTGGACAATATTAGGCGAGGGGTCTCCATTATCGGGGCGGCCGGAAGTGGCAAAACAGAGAGTGTCATAGCTCAGTTACTTAAACATTTTTTTGAAAACGATTTTTCGGGGGTCATCCATGACTATAAGGATTTTGAGCTCACCGAGATTGTTTACCCCCTAGTGAACCCAATGACCACCGACTTTTATTGTGTTTCATTTGAACCCATTCACAGTAGGGTGAACCCCATAGCCCCGAGGTACCTTCCCTCCGCCGAGGCCATCAATGAAGTGGTGCGTGTCTTGCTTTCCAACCTGCTTGAGCAAAGGGAGGAAGTACATACCGGTAGCGGAAAGTTCTTCAGCGATGCCGTGGAGGGCCTGTTGGCAGGGTTGATATGGAGGCTCAAAACGGACTATGCGGATATATGTACCCTGCCGCACCTCATAGCCCTTTACCAACAGCTGGACACCAAGAGCTTATTGAAGTTCGTTTCGGGCAGTCCCATCTCGAAGGCGATGGCGAACGCATTTATACAGGGGGCGGAAAGCGAGCGACAAACGGCCGGTGTGCTCAGTACGCTTTCCAATGCGCTCAAGAAATTGTCCACCTTGCGCATCTTCTATGTGCTTTCAGCCGATGATGTCCCTTTGGACATCAACCAACAGGAGCGGCCCACAGTGCTCTCCATTGTCAATAACCCAAAATATGAAGCTGCCTATGCCCCGGTCATCGCCACCATTATGCATACGGTCATCAAGCAAATGACGGTGCGTCATTCGGCACCCTCGTTCGTACTGATGGAGGAGGCGCCCACCATCCGTCTTACCAATATGCACCGCATTCCGGCGACGCTGCGCAGTTTCGATATCGCTACCATCTATGTGATGCAGGACAAGATTCAAAATGATATGATGTATGGAGACAAGGCGAGCAAGGCCATCCTGAGCAATCTTTCCTATCAATTCTTTGGAAAGGTGAACGATCCGGATACGGCCAAGTACTATGAACGATTTTTTGAGATCGTAAAGAAGCCCACCCGAAGTGTCAATCGAAGCCATACCATCAATTTTGACACCCGCGAAACAACGGGGGAAAAAGAGGTCTCAAAAGTCCGTGCCGATGTATTCTTTCGCTTGCAACCGGGTGAGTTCATTTCGTTTGCTGATGGCAAGGAAAAGCGACTTCGATTCAAACGGCCCAATTTGGTCAAGAAAAAACCTGCCAAAGCCGAAAATGTGGATTTGGAGCGGCATTTTGCAAGAATACACGCCGAAGTCCAGGCGATTTTCAGAAGATAAGGTTCCTGCTTCCGTTTTGTTCCTGAAGGCTGATTTTCAGTGTGTGGTGTTCCCCCAGGGTAAACTTTGGATACACCACCACAAAGCGGATGGTGTTGCCCTGACCCACCATTTTGGGCATTCGGAAAGAGTGCAAGGGCTGGATCGGAGTTTCTTGATGTGATGCCTTTCGCCTTGATTTTTTGAGCACCCTCAACAACTGCAACCGATCGATTTGGTAGGGGACGCTGGATGCATTTTTTATCTCATAGACCACATACACTTCCGCGTTATGGTAGATACTGTGGGTCATCCTAAGCCTAATGTTGCCCACATTTTTGATATGATGGAACTGTTTGGTGTTACGCACCAACTGCTCACAAAGGGTATCATATCTTTCCAGCTGCGGGATTGGTTTGGGAGCAATCCCTTTTTTTGTCATAGGTTGGGGATTGATGCTGTTCAAGGGGGAAATGAAATGATGGAACTGGGTTAGGCTGTCCCGATACGCAAGGACCCAGGAATAGATGGCACCGTCTTCGGTGACCACCAACAGGTTGCTCTCAACATCTTTTTTTGCCTGTAACAAGGCCAACGGTTCCGGGTTTTTCCGATTGTGGGTGAATACATAGGAACTAGAGCCTGTAATCCCTTTTTGGACCGGGCTATCGAAGAGCAGTGATACTACTTGGTGTTCGTTAGCAAAAAGGGTGTCGGCCCGTGATGTTTGGCCCATGGCCATAGCACATTGACATAAACTAAGGAGGTAGATGATTTTCTTCATTTTGATAAGGATTATTTAGGGAGTAAGAACAATTGATGACCGTCCAATACGGTAACCTTTACGCTTCTACTGCTTCGTTGAAAAACACGCCTTAAACCATTGATCTGGGGCAGGCCCGGAACGTTCACATCCTGAACCACGCCGTCCAGCACTTCTTGGGTGGCTTCTGACCGGAATGAATTTTCCACATAAATTCCCGTGAGGCCATCGGATTGGTCCATAGCCTCCAATACTACGGGATGATGGTTGATATGAACAACGGATATGAATACCCGATTTGGCCCAAAATTGACCCTTCCCCATACCGAGGTGTTTCTTGGAATTTCGTGGCCATTGAGAATTACCTTTTGTACTAATTGGAGCTGTATGCGACTATTCTTTTTTAGGACTTGGTCGCCCAATACGCGCACGTGTATCCTTGATTTCTCTGTGGTCTTAAAATTTGGAGCGGTGGAGAAGAACTGTTGGTGATCTAAACCGATTTCTTGGGAATTCCGCGAAATCAGTTTCTCTACCTCTTTTCCATCAACTTGGTCTTCTGTGGATGGGGTATTCTGCGGAGTTGCGACATTTGATCCGGATGGTGCGCCCCTGAAGTTGGGCAGGGCATAGATACTGTCTATAATGCGATGTTTCTCAAACTGCATATAGTCCGGATTGAAGTACCCCTTATCATCGATCATATGCTCATCGTACAAAGAAGGTGGCGTCCTTTCCTGTTCGTTTTTGATGGCATCCAAGGCCGCTTTCTTGCTCTCAAAATTTTCTTCTGCATCCTCCCATTTCGGAAGGTCTGGTTGGGTCAGTTCAGGGAGCTCTTCCTCAGCATTATAAACAGCGTAACTATAGCTGATCAAATAGATGAGGACGAGCAAGAGCACAACGGAAAACAGGACTTTCTTTTTATCGAGTTGCATCGTTTTGCTTTTTTAGGGATTTCTCAAAGAATTCAGTGATCAATAAGCCGTGTGGATTGTTTGGGAAGTGTCGTTCCACGGGCGTTAAGATGCCCGTGGTCTCAAGCTCGTACCGGTCGGTAACGGAGCCACGTTTTACCACAAACTGGACGCTGCACGAAAAGGGAATGCTATTGCGCGTTATCTCCAGTTGGGTTTCCACCGAGACCACCTCCTGAATGAGGGAAAACTGCAAAAGACGGTTATAGGTGCCATCCGTTTTCTTTTGTTGATAGAGGTTGTCCACCGAAGCATCGCCCCACCAAAGCGCTTTGTCCAAATGGGCTTCAAAAGTAGAGGCATCCATACCATAGAAAAGTTGATGGAACCGCTCTAAATGGGCCATGGCCTCAATCTCCAAATGTTGACTTTCATTGGCCCAGACCAGGGGGACAACCTCGCCGTTTGAGTCTATGGCAAAGACATTTTCCAAACTTTCCTTATGGATTTTGTAGACCATCCATCCTGAGAAGCTACTGCTGGCAAAAGCCATCAACACAACGCTCCAAACAATGAGGCGGTTCACCCGGAAAAGAGAATGAATATTATTATAGGAGAAAGAAGCGTTTTTTCTCCCTTTGGAAAATAGAATGGACATTTTCATGAGCTGAACAATCTTAGCGTGAAACTTGTTGCCTTACGGTACAATTTGAATTTCAAGAAAACAATAAAGCCAATGGAACCCAGTTCCACCACAGGGGCGAAGATGCGGTTGCCCATGTCACCACCAAACAACGTGGGCCAGAAAGACTCATTGATTTCGGTATATAGATTATTGACAAAGACGTTGACCAAGAAAAAGGCGGGCACCAACAGATAGACCCCGGCATAGAGCTTGAAGAATCCATAGGCCAGACCCCGAAATTTCTCAAAGACGGCCAAGCAGATGACCAAAGGGAAAAAGGCTTGCAGTATGCCCAATAGAAAATACCGTTCCGCTAAAAAAAGCGGGTAGATAAATAGATCGATGAGCCATAGAAACAAGCTGATGATAAAGGCAAATATTCTAAATCCAAAGAGCGGTGTCACCAAAGCCTCGTACAAAAGTGCCATTGCTTTTTTAGCGGCGTCCAAGGCACCAAGTTCCTCCTCAATGGGAATGTCCTGAAGCTGCAAGGGGAGGAGGGCCGGGGCCGTGTCCCGGTACTGGCTTTCTATGGCCACCAGTATGGCGTCAAAATAGCTGAGTGCCTGATCTGAGAATATGACCAGCAGCACCACCAATAGGTTTTTTGCGAGTTCCGTGGGCGTCAGCCCCCAAGTGGTTCCCTCCGTATTGGCCATTCCTTCGGTATATTTTTTAAGGATATTGACCAAAAAAAAGAGCACCGCCAAGATTTTGATACCGACCATCGTGTACTGTGAGAAATCACTGTTTTTTATGACCTGAAAAACGGTATCCACATATTCCAGACCTATGCCCAACGTAATGTTCATGTTTGGCATCAGTACTGAATTTCACGGTTATTGATGCGGTCCTGCATTCTCCTAAAGGATATTATATCTTGATATCGAGCTGTTTTCTTGGTGATCTCGGCAACCATCTCTTGTGAGGCCATTTCCTTTTCCTTCAAAATTGCCGTGCGTTCCGCATCGGACATTTTTAATAGATCACTGGTCAATATCACATTGATAAAGTCCAGATCGTCCAGGGCAGTGGTCATGATCAATTCAAAGGAGGTCGATACCTGCCTGATTTCCTCAGGGCGGATATAGGGAGAATTTAAGATGTCCCTCAAGTCTCCCTGTACCGTACGGAACAGGGTTTCGTGGTTCTTGGCCATTTCCCGCATAGCCTTGAGTTCGCGCAAGACGTCGTTGACCTTGACGATGTTATCCTTTTGTTCCTTTAGGAACCTGACCGTTTTGAGAAGTTCTACCGTTTGTTTCGAGGATTCGACCAAGGATTTGGCCATACTCAAAAAGTTGGTGTTGTCATAGACGGGCAGCCCTTGGGCAGCCATTGGTTCGCTCCATAGCAAAAGTGTGATCAGTCCAAGACCTGAGCATAGTGTTTTCATTGATGTTGTTTTTGGGTTCTTATAAAGTGATGTATGGCCACTTCCATATTGCCATACCGTTCAAACAGAAGTTGTAACTGGGTGGACGCCGCGCCATCGGTAAGATAGGCCGCATGCACTTCTGGTGGTACTTCCAGCCGAAAGACGTTGCTCTCATTGCCAATTTTTAGAAATAGCTCTGTATATTTTCGGTGGCCCGTTAAGTCGTTGCGCATGCTGTGCAGCTGGTTCAGGTCGTGGTCAGAGAGGTGAAGACGTTCTTTGAGATCTGTATAGCCCTTTTCATTGTGCAAACTATAAATGACCTGGGTGTTTTCAAGGATGCTTGCCGCCGTTCCGTTTATGGGCAGTTGGTTAATGCTCTGTAGCACAATGCCAATGGCGCCATTGTGCTTTCTAATGGCCTGATAATAGTATTCCACGCTTTCCAAGACATTCGGGAACTTCAATTGTTTGGCAAATTCGTCGAACAGGATGATGCCCCTTTCGGCACGATTTTTCCAAATGCTCCGCTGAATGGCAGTTTTTATGAGCTTCAACATCACGGATAGCAGTTCTTTGTTCTCCTTCACTTCATCAAGTTCAAAAATCAAAAGGCGCTTGTCTTCCAAGCGGTATGTCTGATCTTCGCCCTTGGCAAACAAAAAGCTGTACAGACCGTCCGCTACGTATTCGGAGAGTAGGTGCAGCATGCTCTCAATGGAGAGGTAGGCAGCGGGAATGTGCAATTGTTGCAGCAGGGTATCCCTATTGGACTTCAAATACTCATAGAAGGTGGGAAGGGAATGCGCTGTCTTCACTTCCAAGTAAAACTGTCTCAGCAGCTTTTTCAGGGCCACTGAGGCGCGTTTATCTGCTATGTCGTTGCTTGCCATCAGTTCAAAAAGAAACACGGCCAAGTCCTCCAAATGTTCCGCATCCACCACTTCTGGCTCAGTAACATAAAAGGGATTTATGCCTAGGGATGTTCCGTTCTCATAGCGCATCACGGCAAATTGGCCTGGATAGAGCCTGGCCAGTTTGGTGTATGAGCCGCCCAAGTCTATGATGACCAGGCGAACGCCCTGTTCATAGTATTGGCGCAGGATGTTGTTGGCCAAAAAGGACTTGCCTTCCCCGGTGGGGGCAAAAATGGCAAAGTTCCTCGCCTTGATTCGTTTCTTGTCATCGTCCCAGACATCTTTTACTACGGGTGTGTTGAACAGCCGATCTTGAAATAAAATACCGGATGCGTCACTTTTATAGGTCGTGCTGTTGAGCCAAAGACATAGCGCGTGTTTAAGGTCGGCCACGTAGAGATCGCTGTTTGCCAGCAGTGTGGCATAGCAAGGATGGCTGTTGATGAAAAATTTCTTGCGCTGTTCTCCGCGTGGATAGTAGGGAAGGATGTCCAGTTCCTTGAATTCCGACTTGATCTTGGAGGTGATAGCGGACAGTTCACTTTTGTTCTTGCTCCAATAGAGGACATTCAAGTGGGCGCGGATTATGCGTGACTGTTCATCCTCTTGTATCTCATTCTGAATGGCCTTTACCTTTTTGAGCACCATCTGGTTTTGAGTGCCAAAGCCTGCGCTCTTTTGTAGTTCGGCAATTCGTTGTTCCAAAATCTTTGGCCATTTTTGTCGGCCATCCAGATATAGGATTTGGTTTACAATATGGTTCTCGTGCAGTCCCAGACCGAGCCCATCAATGAAACCCTGGTGGAAGGAAAAGGCATCTGAGGTAAACTGCGTATTGGGAATACTACTGCAAACGGACTCTCCCAAACAGCCTTCGTTATTTACGGCAAGCACATCAAAGTGGTGCTCCCCTATTTCGAGATCGGAGGGATTTAGAAGGATATCCGTATCCATATGCTCATTAAAACCGTTAAAATAGGACTTGGTATAGTGCCGGAACTGTGCTCCGTCCAGAGGGGCCAAAGCAATGCCCTTGGTATTGTTAAGGTAGTTGGCGGCATCTTGTACCTGTTGCACAAAATGTTTTAGATTGGCTTCCAGCTGACTTGGAATTCCGGCGGCCACTTTTTTGAAGGGGTTGACGAAAGTGGGATTGTTCAGTGCTTTGTTTTTGCTATGGACAAAGAAGATATAGGAGGTATGGGCCATGCAGCCGCGCTGATGAAAATGGTCTCGGGTGGCCTTTTCCAAGAAGGAGGCCTGCGGCAGGTGGGAAGCGTCAAAGTACTTTTTCAGGTAAACGTCCTGTTTGTGCACCACCGTACCCAGGGGAAGGTTTTTCAACGTTTGAAACCAAAGGGAGTGCAGCCGCTCAAAGTCCGATTCGGATAGGGAGTGCACTTCGGGCAGTTCCAGACGGTAGCCCAGGACAAGGTTCCCGTTGCTGGCAAAGACCACCTGGTCCTGAATGGTCAAAATGGGATGGTGGGATGCGAGGTCAATCGATGTCATGGGGCCAATGGGAGATTTGTTTGTTGCTAATGGAGGTGGGAAAGACCTTTGGTGAAAGAAACCGTTCCGGGTGTGCGCTTAATTGGCCCAGTACCAAAAAGAGGCCAATGTTCCAAAGTATGGCCCCTATCAAAACCTTGATGCCAAAGGAAAAAATGAGGACCAACAGGGAGCCAATTACGGAAACCAGTTGCAGGGCGAACAAGGAAAGCGGCAGCCCGAAGAGCATCGCTTTTTTCCGGATGTTTCTATGGATCTTGTACTCCTTCATTACACGACAATGGTAATGAGGTAGGTGAAGATGCCCACCACCGCCCCCGCAATGAGCACAAAGACCAGGATGCGGGTAATGCCCTTTTTAAGATCGGCATTTTCGCCAAAGAAATGACCGGCATTGAACAGAAACCCGATGAGGAAAATGATTCCCAGAACAATGGGAAAGATGGTTCTAATGGTCTGCGAGACCTCATTGACCGATTCCTCAATACCGCCAACTTGGGCGATAAGGGAATAGTGGGACAAGAACAAAAAGGAAAGTACTGCTGTCATTTTTTTCATAAGGCACTTGGATTTAGTCGTTTTTCAGATGTGAAAAGTACACTGCTTCCCAAGCGGGCCAACTGTCAACAGGTCATTTGTTCATAACCCGTTTTTTGATGTAAAATGATGTTGTTTATTGATAATTGAGGACAACCATAATTAGCATCTCAAGGGATGGAGCTGATAAAAGAATCGGATACGGTGATGATTGAGTGCTGTTTTGGAGAATGTTCCATTGGTGAAGCGGTTGGGACTGTCTATTTTCTGAGTGCTCTGGACGATGTGACCTTGACGCCCAGTCAGAGAAATGATAGTTCTAATCCCCCGAAACTTCTTTTTTGCCTTCCGGGAGCCGCCCGCCTTTGGGATGGTTAAGCTTGGACAGCGCAATCGGGTGCCCTAGAGTTAAAACGGCGCAATGGCCGTAAGGTGACACCTATGGCCAAAAGAAAGTGGGATTTTTCAAAAAAAAGCGGGCCGGGCACCGGAAGGAAGGCCTAGGAACGGCGAAGATTATCTTTGGCGGGTGGAAATAAGATGGAAACTGCGCCGCTGCAAAAGCAGTGGTGAGGTTGGATGACACACCGGAGACCTACAGGTTCAACCTGTCCTTCGTCAACACAGAGGCCGTTTATCCCTTGATGGATTTCGCCAGGGAGACCGTGGAGGAATGCGAAAATCTAAGATTGATACTCTCCTTGAACGAGGGAATGAACGAGTTCATCGAGCACTCCTATTATTACCTAACTCTAGTTTCCTATTATAATACAAGACCGTTGCACGGTAAATAGTTGAAAATTGATTTTTAGGGATGTATGATAATGCTTAAATTTAAGTATGAAAATACATAGCACACCGACCCTTGCCGATAGTGTGTGCGACCTACGGACAATAAAGATAAAACGGCAGTTCTTCACACAGATCAATGAACTGCTGGACTGGAAGAGTATCAGTGCCACGATCGACACCCATTACCAAAAAGGCAAGAGTGCCACGGGCACCCCCAGCTATGATGGCCTGTTATTGTTCAAGATGTGCCTGTTGCAGACGTGGTACGGATTGAGCGACTACGAGGTCGAGGACAGGGTCAACGACAGTAGCTCGTTCAGCTATTTCTGTGGGCTGCACATCGACCAGATAGCACCTGACCACAGTACGGTGAGCCGTTTTCGCACCGCGATGACCAAGGCAAATGCCTACGAGGTTTTGTTCAAGCAGATCAACAACCAGCTTGAAGCGCACCAGATCATAGTCAAAAAAGGCGCTATCATAGATGCCTGCGTTGTCGATACCCCGTTAAGGCCAAAAGGAAAGACCGAACATAAGGTAACCAGGGACAGGGAAGATCTAGAAGAAGTAACCCTCACCAAGGACTTTGCGGAGAGTGTGGACAAAGAGGCCTCATGGCTAAAGAAAGCGGGCAAGTACCGTTACGGTTACAAAAAGCACCATGTCACCGATGAACAAGGCCTGGTACTGGGGGTTCATACCACCAGGGCAAGTGCCAATGAAATCGCCAATCTGGAGGAGGTGCTTGACAAGGCGGACCTGCCGCAGAGCATCCCGTTGAAAGCGGACAAGGGCTACCAATCACAGAACAACAGGGAAATACTGGCCAAACGAAAGCTGAAGGACCATATCCTGAAAAAAGCAAAGAAGAACAGGCCCCTGACGCATTGGGAAAAGAAGTTCAACAAACTGGTGGGCAGGACACGCTTCAAGGTCGAGCGCACTTTCAGGGGGATAAAACGATGGTTCAATGGTGGTACGGCCAGGTACAGGGGCATGGCAAAAATGCATACCCAGAACATTATGGAGGCCATGTGCTACAATTTATATCGAAGTCCGGGGATAATTGCGTCCAATTGTGAAAAATAAGGGGAAAATGCCCCTTGGAACAGCCATTTCATAGCTATTTAAGCTAAAATTCACGTGAAAACCCGAAAAAACCATAATCCCAAGATTATACCAGAATATCACAGACTTATGCAACGGTCTTAATACTGTTTTTTCAAACTGGAATGCCTAGACGAACAGGATCATTTTGATGATGAATCCGTCCGCCGTTACGGCATTTATGTGCCTTGGCATCAGGGCGCAAATCTGGCTTATGGAGGTCTCTATCCTTTTTCTCATGTGTTCCTTGATGAATGCCACGGCCGGGATGTCCTTTCCTTTGGAGTTGGATTTCCTGCTGATCGCCAGGTCCACCTGTTCGGCCTCCCTGAACATATCCTCGATCTCATAGTTGGTGTATCCGCTGTCCCCGAACAACGAACTCTCGGGCGGTAGGTCATCGTGCATCCTTTTGAGGATCTGCGAGTCGTGCTCGGCGCCCTGGACGAGGTACATCCCCACCGGGATGCCGTCGGCGGTGGTCACCAACTGTATCTTGACCCCGTGGAAATGCTCTCGCTTCGAGGTGTTGTGGCCCCTGTACTTCTCGTCCCTGAAGAGCCTACAACTGCTTATGCGTATATTGTGGCAGGCCTTCACGGGAAAGGAGTCGATGATGTATTCCATCTCGAAGCACATATGCTTGAATATCCGGCCTATGCGCAAAAGGATGAACATCAAGGTCTGCTTGAGCTTGTGCAGGCGTTTGGTGAAACCGCTTTTTTTTAGCACGTGGCCGAAGATATGGCTGTCCATATAGTTTAGCGACATGGTCTGGTTGCCGCGGAAATAGAGCGCTGACACCACTGCCGTGGTGATTACCTGGCCATCGGTGAACTTCCTGTTGGTGTGTTCGATATGGTTCATTTCTTTCAATAGGTCGTCGACCAAACAATAAATTGCAATAACTTTGTCCTGGAGCATCTTGGGTTGTTTTTTATAGTTCGCACCCACTACTGTCCGGTTAAGGACCAGTTAATACTCCGTCAAGCTCCGTAAATATTGGGTTTGACGCACGTTCTTTGATTTTTTGATTTGAAAACAGTTGCATCTTAGCGTCCAAAAGCCGCTTTCGATTAACAATGGACGCACCGTTTTCTCCCAGCTTATGTCGTTTTTGCCCGTTTACGAACTCAAAAAGTGCATCACGCGCTACAAGGGCGACCACCGTGTACGCACGTTCACCTGTCGCGAACATTTTTATGTGATGTGCTTCGCGCAGCTCACGGCCCGCGAGAGCCTGCGCGATATCGAGTCCTGCCTGACGGCCCTTTCGGGCAAGCTCTACCACAGCGGTATCAAGCGGCCCGTGTCACGCTCCACCCTCGCCGATGCCAACGAAAGGCGGGACTGGCGGATCTATGCCGATTTCGCCCAGGTGCTCATCGGGCAGGCCAGGGAACTCTACCGCGGGGACAACGGGTTCCTCAAGGAGATCGACCAAACGGCCTACGCGCTGGACAGCACTGCCATCGACCTGTGCCTTAACCTTTTCCCGTGGGCAAGGTTGCTCAAGAACAAGGGCGCGGTCAAGATGCACACGCTGCTGGACCTTGAAGGTTCCATACCCGTGTTCATTGACTTTACCGACGGGCTCGTCCATGATGTCAACATCCTGGACCGGATCGTCATCGAGCCCGGGGCCTTCTACGTTATGGACATGGCCTATACCGATTTCGAACGATTGTTCCGCATACACAGGGAAAGTGGATGTTTCCTGGTCAGGGCCAAGTCCAATATGGCCTGCCGTAGGGTGTACAGCAGGGCGGTCGACAAGGCGACCGGACTGAAATACGACCAGACGGTCGCCCTTACGGGCCACCACTCCAAACAGAAGTACCCGGAACACCTGCGCAGGATAAAGTTCCACGACGTGGAGACGGGAAAGACCTTCGTCTTCCTGACCAACAACTTCGGGCTGGATGCGCTGGACATAGCAAAAATGTACAAAGAACGTTGGGCGATAGAACTGTTCTTCAAATGGATAAAACAGCACCTGCGAATAAAATCGTTTTATGGGTACAGCCTCAACGCCGTATCCTGTCAGATATGGATCGTGATCTGCACCTATCTGTTGGTGGCCATCGTCGGGAAAAGGCTGGGGAACGGGACTGGCCTCCACACTTTATTACAGGTATTCAACCTGACCGTATTCGAGAAAACGCCTCTAAATGAACTGTTTACAAACAAAAATTACACAAACATGGAAACACCTAACAGTTACCAATTGATTCTGTTCGACTTATAACCGGACAGTAGTGGGATGTTTTAATTTCTCTTGGAAATCCACCTGCTTTGCAGGTGGTTATGTTCTTAATGGCTATGCCTATATTTGGGATATCGGTAAATATAGGAAATTGAGCCACGTTGTTTACAAGTGCGACTATCATATTGTTTGGGTTCCGAAATATCGTTTGCGCATACTCAAAGGTGATGTCAAGAAACTTTTGGACAGTGATATCCGGATGCTGTGTGAATGGAAAGGCTGTAATGTCGAGGAACTGAATGTTCAGGAAGACCATATCCATCTTTTGGTTTCGGTGCCCCCAAAAGTTTCGATTTCGAAGTTGATGGGCATTTTGAAGGGAAAGTTGGCCATAAAGCTTTTCAAGAGTTATCCAGGATTGAAGAAAAAGCCATACTGGGGCAATCATTTTTGGGCTAGGGGTTATTTTGTGAGCACTGCAGGTCTGGACGAGGATATGATCAAAAGATATGTCAAGCACCAAGAAAAGGAAGAACGTAGGGTTGAGGACCAACAACAGCGGTTCGACTTTTGACATTGCCGCCCCCTATGGGGGTTGCCTAAAAGCCACCTTCTAAGAAGGTGTGATTTTTACTCTCTTAAAAACCATATGAAGGGGCTTAATTGGACTTTCCATTGCTCTACTTGCCAAGGCTTTTGTAGAACCATAATTACTCAATCTTTGTAGCGATTAACCTTGATTAATTGGTAGATTATACTATCAAAATGAATTTTAGGAGCCTATTTTGAGTAATCATATGCAACCATTTCATTTCCTTTTATCCGTTATTTTTCTTGATATATGGTTTCGACAGTCCAATCATCCTGCTTGGTATGGAACAGCTTCCAATAGGCCTTGGCGATGTTATCGGGATCGTAGAACGACCCTTTTTTCACAAAACCCATAATGGTCAGAGTGCCTACCTGTACTTTTTCTGAATTTATTTCCTGTGCCAGTACCTTGGTCAAGGTCAGCAAAGCGGCCTTTCCTAGACTTAAAGAGGCGTATTCATAGTCGGGATAATGCGCGAGTCCACCCCCGGTAAACAATACTTTACCGCCCCCGTTATGAATCATATTCGGCAACGCTATTTTGGCGATCCTCAGGGCACCCAGCACATTGATGTCAAAGTCTTTATGGAATTCATCCATACCGTAATCCAACACCTTGCCCGCCGATGCCCTAAAGGCATTGTACAGAACCATCTTTGGCGCGCCATGCTTTACTACGGCTAAATTGATCTGATGCTCCATCATTTTAAAATTGCCGCTATCGGCTTCAAAAACCGAATTACGAATGCCTAGCGTGTTTAGGGCTGCGGCGTATTGAATCAGCTTCTCCGTTGAGCGGGCAATCAATGAAACCACGTAGCCTTCCCTACCGAATTTCTTGGCGACCGACATACCGATTCCTGGACCGGCACCGATGATAATGATGTGTTTGCTTTTCATAGTTGGTATATCATCTTAACGTTTCATTTTTCTTCGTTTGAACTGTTGTGTTCTAGCGGTATAATTTTTTCACCACATCTTTGAGTTTGGCTTGAGGAAGTTCAGTACCATACAATTTTTCGTTTGGCTGCATCGCTTTGGTTGCAGCCAAATCGCCGATATGTACGCCATCGAAACCTATGTCGTTCAGAAGCGTTTTAAAAACTTCGATTGACCGACCATCAGAGCCCGCAAACGGTATGGCAAGACGTTCCTTATCCGTTTCGGGAAAGGCCCTTTCGGTAAGCGTCACATACGAAATTGAGTTAAAGGCCTTCAATACCGAGGCTTTGGTAAAATAGCTTGCTGTCCATTCGCTTTCGAGCAGCCTCTTTTCGGTCATTTCTTTTCCAAATGCAGCACCGTCCCGTTGTGGATAGTAATTGTTGGCATCGATAAGTATTTTTCCAGCAAGGGTTCCAATTTTTTCCCGCGTCGCAGGAACTTTGCCAAAAGGTATCGCCAGCAGTATAAGTTCACCACATTCAGCCGCTTCCTCAATGTTGGCGGCAGATGCATTTTGACCTGCCGCTTTGACCAGATGTTTCAACTGTTCCGGGTGTCGCGAACTGAACATGACTTGATGTCCGGCCTTTGCAAAATGCTTTCCCAGATTCCCTCCGATATTACCGGCTCCTATGATTCCAATTTTCATACTTTTGTTTTTAAATGTTATTGCCCCATAAACGGCGACAAGTCCCCGAGATATTCACGTCATTTACTGATTTTTCCGTTTACCACTTCCTGATAAGCCCCGTGCCCCATGTAGGCCACGACCCGGTCCCCATTTTTGAATTTACTGGATGTTGATTCCTTTACCACACCGGCCATTTCAAAACCGGGACTAAAGGGCAACGGTGGCGGGTTTTGATGGGTGCCCATCACCTGCATCAAATCGGCCGGGTTTACACCAATGGCTTTGTTCTGTATTCTTACCGAATTTTTATTGAGTTGCTTCGTTGGTTGCTCTTGCAGTTTAAACTCACCTAAACTTCCCGCTTTAAGTACATTCCATACCTTCATGTTGCATTATTTTTTTGATTGTTGCCGACCTTGTTACTTCAATTTTCTCAATTGAATTTTAGATAAACATTTTTTATATCTTAATGCTAATTACCATAAGTATGCCATTAACACTTTTTAATAATTAAATTGTATAAATAATTGAAAATCAATTGGTTATTTTTAGTTAATGTAAAGTAATTAAGATTTGACTGGTGAGAAATAATTTCAAAAAGTCCAATAATTTGGGTTTTTTGTGATTTTTTATCAGTACTTTGTCCAAAAAAAATTAGTGTCCAGTAAAAAAAATAACGGTTCATCATACGACAAGGAACTATTGCGAATAAGTACCGCCCTATTGGCCAACGACAATAGCAAAGGACTCTTACGAACCCTCTATGACATCATACATGACATTTTCCCCTTCGATTCGGCCGGACTTTTCGTGATAGACTACGATAAGGATGTGTTTTATGAAATTTTGGAAGAAGGTATTCTGACCCAAAGCGATTTGCAGGACACCTTGACTGCCAAAGATCTTTTGGGGCCTTTTGGGTATTCGGGCAACCACCCGGATACTTGGTTCTACGCCAATGGCTCAACCATCTGTAGTGTAGCCTGCCAGTCGAAAATCTATCGGAACCCACAATGGAAATTGATGAAGAAGTATGGCCTAAAGGAAATGATTGTTGGTCCTTTGATGGTCAACGATCATAAAATCGGTTTTTTCTGTTTCAACAGCACCAAGAAAGGTTTTTATAAGGAGGAAGATTTCGATTTATTCGAAGCCATCGGGAGCCAATTGGCGCTGGCCGTAAATAATATTCGCGCTAATGAAATGATGCTGGTTCAAAAACGGAATGTAGAGAATTTGTTGACCATTAGCGAGTCCATCGTAACGGTCGATAGTGCCAACGAACTCATTTCGGAAGTGCTCGCCAAGGTGAAAACGGTATTTCCCTATGATGATGCCGGCCTATTCGTTTACGATCTAAAGAACCAACTTGAAAAGGACCTCGTAGTCGATTACGGTAGAATTACGGCTCCTGCAGATCGAATAGCGGCCGGTGGCGTGGTAGGGTGGATGCCCCTAAATGAAGCCAGTCTCTATTTTGCAGAGAAGGGCCCCCTTCGTTCAAAGGTATCGGAACTGTTTAAACGGTTCAAGCACCCCCATTTTGAATTTCTGACTCAAGAAGGCTTTCAGGAAATTATCGGAGGGCCGCTCAAGAATGGTAATAATTTGATAGGCATGCTGTGTTTTTGGAGCAAAAACAAACGTGGCTACGACGACAAACAGCTGTCGTTCTTTAAACTGATTTCTGATCAAATCGGGGTGGCATTGGGTAATGTGCTGGCCAAAGAGGAATTGATCGTACGCCAAAAACGCATTGAGGACTTGTTGAAAATCAGTACGGCGGCATCGAACATTCAATCTCGGCGTGAATTGCTGAAGGTGATTTTTGAGACTATTAAACCCCTATTTCCCTTTGATTCTGCGGGCCTTTTTTTAATCGATGCTGAAAATGACGCACATAACGAAATTTTAGATGATGTTGAGATTTTAGGAAGTCATGATGATTCACAAGTGTCACTCATCAATACGCACCTATTGGGTACTTTCAAGCATGAAGGCAGCGCAGTCGATTATTTGTCACGGCCTGACGGTCCGCATTTATTCAATCTACAAGCTGATGGAAAAAAATGGCCACATCCGCAAATTGATGTAATGCTTGAGTATGGTCTGCGTCAAGTCATTGGTATTGGCCTACGTTCTGGCAGTGAAACCTTTGGTATGCTGTGTTTTAATTCCAAAAAAGAGGATTTCTATTCGGAAAGGGATTTTTCGTTTTTCAAGGCCATATCGGAGCAGGTGGCTTTAGCCGTGAAAAATGTGCTGGCGAAGGAAGAAATTACCAGATTGAACCAAGAACTGAAACAAGAACGCGACTACCTTATTGATGAGGTCAAGGCCGAGCACAACTTTGAAGAAATTATTGGCAATAGCCCTTTACTGCGAGAGGTTTTCAAAAGTATCGAAATGGTCGCCCATACCGATGCTACCGTTTTGATAGAAGGGGAAACCGGTACAGGCAAGGAACTCATTGCCCGAGCCATTCATAACCGCTCTGACCGGAAAAGGAAACCCATGGTAAAGGTCAACTGTGCCACTTTGCCCAAAGAGCTGATCGAATCGGAACTCTTCGGTCACGAAAAAGGAAGTTTTACCGGTGCTTTTGAACGCAGGATCGGGAAGTTTGAACTGGCCAACAAGAGTACCTTGTTTTTGGATGAGATAGGGGAGATGCCAGTGGAACTGCAGGCCAAGTTGCTACGGGCCATACAGGAAAAGGAAATTGAACGTTTGGGTGGTAAAGAGACTATCTACGTTGATGTTCGCATCGTTGCGGCTACCAACAGGAATCTAAAAGAAGAAGCTGAAAAGGGTGATTTTAGGCAAGACCTATATTATCGCCTTAATGTCTTCCCGATTCAAATGCCTGCTCTTAGGGAGCGTAGGGATGACATACCCTTATTGGCCACGTATTTCGCGCAAAAGTATGCTGCCAAATTCCATACCTACTTTAAAGGTATCAAGGAAAAAGCCATGCAAGAATTGTTAGCGTATGACTGGCCAGGGAACATTCGGGAACTGGAAAACCTAGTGGAGCAGGCCTGTATTTTACATCAGGGAAGGGCCTTGTCCTGGGCTAGGGAACTGGTTCCTAGCAAATCAAGTAAAGGTGCCTCAAAACAAAAAAGGTCTACCCAGCAGTTCGATATTGCGGCCATCAAGGAAGCACAACTGGAACAAGAACGTGAAACCCTTCTAGAAGTGCTCAAACAAACCAATTGGCGCATTAGGGGACCAAAAGGGGCGGCAAAAATACTGAACATGAAGGCCACCACATTGGAATATCGGATGGTGAAGTTGGGGTTGAAATGATTGACCTTTAATTCTCACTCAAATATTTATGCACCAAACTAATGGAAATGGCACCTTCACCTACTGCTGATGCGACTCGGTTCATAGCCCCGTTGCGCACATCACCGGCCGCAAAAACACCTGCAACACTGGTTTCCAAGAGATAGGGTGGTTGGTCTTTTTTCCAAAACTGCTTAGATAGTTTATGGTCCGTTATGGCGCGGCCCGTCAGCAGAAATCCTTTATCATCTTTTATAAAATTGTCGCCTGTCCATTCGGTATAGGGTTTAGCGCCAATAAAAATAAAGATGGCCCGAGCATCCTTTTCCTCTTCGGTCTCTGTTTGGTTGTTGCGCAGCACCACGTACTGTAATTTTTTATCGCCTTTGGCCTCGATGATTTCGGTGAAAGGTATCAGCTCAATGTTCTCGGTATTGTTGATTTGGTCTATCAAGTACGAGCTCATCGTAGCTGCAAGCGATTCGCTTCGTATTACAATGTTGACTTTCTTGGCAAATTTTGAAAGGTACATGGCCCCTTGACCGGCACTATTGCCACCACCTACGATATAAACGTTGCCATCTTTACAGGTATGGGCCTCCGTAGTGGCGGCACCGTAATAGACACCGGCACCGGAAAGCTTTTCCATACCGGTATTGGTCAGTTTACGGTAGTCCACACCCGTTGCAATCACTACCGATTTGCTCTTAACTTCATTGCCATCGGATAGTTTGATGATTTTATAGGAATCCTTCACTTCGATACCTTTTACGCCCATGGGCGATAGGAATTCAATACCGAATCGTGTGGCTTGGGTAATGGCGCGTCTTGCCAGATCGGAACCGCTCAATCCGTTCGGGAACCCCAAATAATTCTCGATACGCGAGCTGGTGCCCGCTTGTCCGCCAGGTGCTTTTCTATCGATAAGCAAGGTTTTCAGTCCTTCACTACCTCCATAGACTGCGGCAGCCAGTCCTGCAGGACCCGCACCTACGATAATCACATCGTACAACTCCTCCTTGGCCTTCACGTTTAAGCCCAGTTTTTTGGCGACGGCCGTAATTTCCGGATTTTTCAATACATCGCCGTTTTCAAAAAATACGGCGGGCAAATCTTTATCGGTCAGTTCATTGCTTTCTACCAATTCCTTGGCCGTTGTTTCATTTTCTACGTTCAAAAACTGATAGGGAAACATATTGCCTGCCAGAAAATCTTTGATATAATGGATTTTTGGCGAAAAGGGATAGCCCACGATACGTAGACCTGTAAAAGGTGGCGTGTAGTTTGCCAACCAATCTTGCAGCACATCATCAATGATAGGATATAGTTTTTCTTCTGGCGGATTCCAAGGTTTCAACAAATAGTAATCCAATTGCACCTCGTTAATCGCCTTGATGGCGGCATCGGTATCGGAATAAGCCGTAAGCAATATCCGTTTTGCCTGCGGAAAGGAAACCATTGCCTGTTCCAAAAAATCGACGCCCCGCATGTCGGGCATCCGTTGGTCGGAAAGGAACAAGGACACTTCTTCGCCTTTGTTTTTTAAGGAAACGACCGCTTCCAAGGCTTCATTAGCAGAAGTCGTTGCCATAATACGGTAATCGTCACGGTAGTGCGCCCTAAGGTCATTACGTATCGCCGCGAGTACTTGTGGGTCATCATCGACCGTTAGTATAATCGGTTTTTTCATTTCTCTATGACCTTCTTTTGTTCGTTAATGGGCAAGCATACCTCGAATAGGGTCTCGCCCGGTTTTGAGGTCGCTTTTAGGCTTCCATTATGTTGTTTGATGATTTTTCGTGCAATATCCAGTCCCAGTCCCGTTCCTTTTCCTACTTCCTTGGTGGTAAAAAAGGGTTCGAAGATACGGGTCAGGTGTTCTTCCGAAATCCCATGGCCGTTGTCCTGAATCCACGTGTAGACAAAGTTGCCCTTGGCTTTGGTAGTAATCGAAATTTCACCGTTCTTTTCGGGCAAGGCATCGATGGCGTTATCCAACAGGTTGGTCCAAACTTGGTTGAGTTCACCGGGCATTCCTTTTATCTTGGGCAAATTTTCTTGAAATCTTATTACCAAGCGATGTCCTCTTTTTTCGATTTTATGGTTGAGGATGTTCAAGGTGCTTTGGATGCCCTCGTGAATGTCCAGCGATTGAAAGTCCGGACTTTGGTCCATATAGGAATAGGTTTTTACGGATTGCACCAAGGTTTCGATTCGTTTAGATGCTTCCTTGATATCCGCTACCGTTTTTTCGGTCGTCATATTTTGAACGATCCATTTTAGGACCGGATTGAAATCCTCTTCCCGCAGCAATGATTTCACCAAATTGAGGTCATCGGTAGTAAATTGGTATTCCACCAATAGGGGAATCAAATCGTATTTATCATCGAGCTGACAATCCTCGAACCAATCCAATAGCTCATCTTCCAAGCTGTTTTCTTCCAAAAGGGAAAGTTGTGCTGGTTTTTCGGCTAATTTTTTGAACATAAAATCGTTGATACCATCAATAACAGCATCATCGGCCTTGATCTTAATGACCTTTTTAAATTGTTCCGGCAGGCCCATCAAGTGTTTTTGCAACAGGTCTGCGCTACGCACCATGGCCGAAGCGGGATTGTTCAGCTCGTGTGCCAGTCCTGCGGACAATTTTCCCAAGGCGATAAGCTTTTCGTTCTGCACTTCGGTTTGGGTAATGTTTCGGATGCGGTTGTTCATTTCGTGAACCAACACTTCGGTGAGTTCGTAATGGTTGTGAATCATATCCTTGAGCTTCGCTCTGCTCAATTGGCCCACCGTGGATGGCTTAATGGCCACGGCGTAACCTGAAGCGGTCTTGGCACGGGAAAAAGGCAATAATCCCGACACATCCCATTTCTTCAGGCGCGCGAATGTTTTTCGGGTGTTGTTTTGAAGTAGGTAAATCTCGAATTCCCCTTCGAAAATGATAAATAGGTTATCGATGGGTCTGCCCTTTTCAAATAGGAAATCCCCTTCGGCCTGTTCGAATAGTTCTAAATTATCATTGAGCCATTGGAGCTGTGCAACCGGCACATTTTTAAATTGTGGGAATTCTTTGAGTTTATCGGTCATATTGCTTCATATACTATTTGTGAAAACCTGATCATCGCCTGTTCATAATGCTCATTCGATATGGTGTTTTTCTAAAAAACGGTTCAATTGGGGGATGCTTGGATTCTTTAGAAAATCTTCGCCGACCATTACCGTTGGGAATTTTAAAACACCATCATACAGTGACCTAACCTTCGCTTCGGCCTCCGCATCGGTTTCCACATTAAAATCGTCGAACACGATCCATTTGGACTGCATATAGTTTCGCAATGCCGATGATTTGGTGCACCAATCCGTACCGTACAATTGTAGTTTGGGCCTATCCATTTTTTATACCTAGCTTGAGGAATATTGGTTGTATTTTTTCGGCATTACTTACAACAAACGGGGTAACGGACATAAGGATGATGGACACCGCCAAGAATATTTGATAGTTGTTCGCACTGATTAATTCGTACTCAAGCCCACTTTGCGCCAGCACGAATGAAAATTCACCAATTTGCGCCAAGGAGAACCCAACGGCCAGTGCCGTTTTCCATTCCAGTTTCATCACGCGTACCGCCAAGATTCCCGCAGCTGCCTTCACGGCAAAGGCAAAGGAGGTCCAGAACATGATCCACCCGAAATCCGTTAGGAAAATTTCATAGTTCAACAGCATCCCCATCGATATAAAAAAGAAACTCATAAAGACGTAGCGGAAGGGCAAGAAACAGGAAATCGCCATGTGGTTATAGTCGGTCTCCGCAATGATCAACCCGGCTATAAAAGCACCCAAAGCCAGTGAGAGCCCCAATTCTTCGGTAAGCAAGGCAATGCCGGTAACGATAAAAACGGTGGCGATCAAAAATACCTCTTGGCTCTGAATTTGCATGACCGTTTTAAGGAAATATGGAATGATGAAACGTGCCAGTAGGTAGGCAATACCGCCCATCAACACTAGTTTGCCAAGCAACCAAACCAGCGCCATCAAAGGGTCTTCGCCTGCACCCGCAAGAATAGGTGTCAACAGCATCAAGGGGACGATGATGATATCTTGAAAGAGCAGTACAGCCAAAATAAACTTGCCGTGCGGCGTGGCTATTTTATTATCGTCTTGCAGCGTTTTAATTACAATGGCCGTACTGCTCAGGGCATACAGGAATCCCCAAAAAACACTTTCTTGCCAACTGGGTCGCATCATCAACCAGATAAGAACGGCTGTCAATGCAATGGTAAATAGCACCTGGGCGCTACCACCCCCTAAAACGTATATTTTGATTTTTTGGAGGTTGGTAAAGGAAAATTCCAGCCCAACGGTAAAGAGCAGCAGAATGATACCGATTTCGGCATAGACATCCACTTCTTCCATATCGGCAAAGTAACTGGAAGTGTTGGGGCTCAATAGCACGCCGGTGATCAAATACCCGATGATGTAACGGATTTTTAGAAATTTGCAGATAATGACCACCGCAGTGGCTACGCCAAAAATGGCGCATATATTGACAAGAATATGATGTTGCATAATTAGGTATTTGTAACAAATTCATGCCCTCGTCAACCGACCATGATACAGCCCTAGTTTGTAGATGTCACTTCTTTGTTATTTAGGATTATAAAATTAGTCGAATTAAATTAAAAATAAGCTAGGCGCGCTATTGTTTTTCAGTAGCCTTTTCCATTTCCGTAATCACAGGGTCAACCCCTGCCTTGTACATCTTGGTCATAAAGTCAGGAACGTGTTTGGGTGTTTTTTCAGGGCTACCACCTTTAAAGGGTTGTGCAGGGGCGTATTCCATATCGAGCATAACGGCTTGCGCGTAATCGCGGCCTGCGATTTCTTCCAAGAGCGCCAACGACATTTCCATTCCGGCGGTTACGTCCGCTGCCGTCCAGTATTTCCCATCTTTGGTAAAACGCTCGTTGGTAAAAGTCGCGCCATATTTTTTGAGCATATGCTCGGCATCGTACCAATTGGTGGTGGCTTTTTTCCCTTTTAGCAAGCCGGTACTGCCCAGAATCCATCCACCGGTGCAGACACTGGTGGTGTAAGTGGTGGTTCGGTCAATGTCACGTATCCATTGTTGTAGCTCACTGTTGTAGGCGGCTTCAATGGTGCCTTTGAAGCCGCCGGGGATGACCAAAATATCCAGACTATCCACCTCTGCAATGGTCGCATCAGTAACAAATTCAACACCCATCACGGTCTTGAGGTTGCCCGGTTTGAGCGCAATAAGTTTCATGTCAATGCGATTCATTCACGAAAGAAAAGTTCCCATTATCCAGTTTAAGGAACCGAATAAAACTATATTTGATGTGTATGAAACAAGTTGTAAAACATTTAAAGCCATTTACAATGGAAGACCTAGCAATCAAGTTTTGGAAAGAATTTGAACTTTCGAATATAACCTTACCTCAGCAGCCTAGGATTATTTCAGAAATGGCTGGTAATGAACATATTACCAATGAGCTAATCAACCTTTATTTGTCTGGTAAGAAAACAGCGGGGAGCAGTTTGAAAAGGGTTTTCGACGAAGAAGACTTCCCGAAAAGTGGAGACTATTGGATAGTATTGGATAATAAAAGAATTCCAAAATGCATCTTAAAAACGGTTAAGGTCGAAGAAAATAAGTTTGGTGAGGTTCCTTTGAGGATATCAGTCGCTGAGGGCGAAGGAGATTTATCCTTAGAATATTGGCGTAAAGCACATATTGAATTCTTTGCAAGTGACCTAAGTGAGGAACAAATGCAAAGCATCGAGGACGAAGCAATAATTACCGAACACTTCGAACTTGTCCACAAATAGAATAAACAAAAACAGATAATATTGTAAATGAAATCAAAACAGCGTACTGGAAGGATACATTTCATATACTCACTGTTGAGTGTTATTTAAATGAACACCATCAATGAAGGAAATGGCGCGTTATACGGCAAAAAGGATGGAGTATGATATTACCATTTGAACCAAGTATATCGAAGGAGGACAGCATTTCTATGCTATGGCAGTATCGTCAGGAAACAATTTAAATGATTGGAAGTATGTTTCAAAAAGGTGCCTTATCTTTTGAACCTTTGGCCGTGGCCAATCACTTACGATTATAAACTGATTAGAACGACTTCTAGGTATAAAACTCGAAACTGTTTTTTTTACGAAGATTGCAGCGAACAATTATAAACCTGACCCCATTCAACATCCATTACCTTAAAAACCGGTATTGTAGAAAAACGCCAAAATTTTCTTCCTGTCTCTTATCGGGTCCGTAGTAATCAAAATTAAGCGCAAGACCGTAGGAAAAGTTCAATCGAGATACGCCCAACCTTAAATAAATAAAACTGCGGTCGTGCAATTTGTCTTCGGCATTGTACTCATAAAGCATCTGCAGACGGGAATACACATCGATTTTTTCAAAGAGTCTGGGTTTGTATTCTGCAATGAACACCCCTTCAAGGGTCAGGTAGGGCAAGAAAAGGGCAGACGGGAAAATAACGAGCAACCACCTGCTATCGGCATATAAATATTGCAAACCTGCGGCTGGCACGAACCCCTTTAAAGAATGGAACTGAATGCCCGCGGTGGCGGATAGCTGTTTTCTGAGCTTATAGGTAACAAGGCTTTTCGCGGTCAGCACTTCTTCGCGATTGAACTGTTTATCATAATCGACAAAGGCCGTAGAGAGATTGAAAAACCCAAATTTTTCGGAACCCTTGAAACCCGATTGAAAAATAGCCTGAAAATTGATGTTGTTGTCGCCAAAGGTCAATTCTATGGGAAAGGGCGCGTTTGGCTTTTTGTTTTCCTCGGCCTGGCCATATCCAAAAGCGACCTGAAGCATCATAAATAGTACCTGAAGATGGTATTTGAATACGGCTATTTTAGGTAATATGTTCATCATCATCTAGAAGGCCTAGTAAAGAATTGTCTGGAATGCAAATCGCTAAAAATCCGTACTATCCGATTTTTTGATAAAGGTCAGTAGTTCGGCCGTCGTAGTTTCGGGCTGTTCTTCAAGGTTGTAATGGCCCGAGTTTTCAATGACGGTTCCCCTTAGGTTTACACATAGCGGTTCCATCAGCGTGGTCATGACTTTACCCAAACTGCCATCTGCGCCAATGGCCAATACGGGCATCCCTAATTTTGAATTTTTGCCATTCAGGTTCTGTTCAGCGGATACGTTGAAAGCGCGATAATAGTCAAAGCCGGATTTTAAGGTTTCAGGTTTGGAAAAGGTGCTTACGTATTCTTCAAAATCTTCATCGTTAATGGCATCGCGAACGACCATTTTATGGTCGAAAAACCACTTGAGATACAAGGCTTCGCGCCCGGTGACCAACTGCTCGGGCAAACCGTCAATTTGGTTGAAGGCGAACTGCCAGGTACGAGGGTTTCCCTTTTCGGTAAAGGCGAGCTTTTGAATGGGGGCGAGACCCGGTATGCCACCTTCCATCACGGTCAAGGTTTTGGTCTTTTCAGGATGGTTTTTGGCGAAGCTATAGGCAACCCACGCCCCCACGTCGTGCCCTACAATATGTGCCGAAGCAATGTTCAAGGCTTCCAAAAAAGCATTCAAATAAACAGCAATGGCCTTGGTATCATAGCCCTGTAGAGAGGGTTCAGAGTTGCCAGTGCCGGGCAAGTTGAGCGCTATAACATTAAAGTCTTCATGCAACAGGGGCATCATTTTTCTATAAGCATACCAGCTCTGCGGCCAGCCATGAAGCAGTACGATTGTGGGCCGGTCGGCCTGAATCGCATTTGAGACATATTCCAGTTCAATAGTTAAAGTCTGCACGGTTCTTACAATAAAATTATCGGGAATATAGGTTTTCACGCTAGCCATGGGTTTTTCTAAGGGCGGGTCTTTTGGTTTTTTATCGACACAAGAAAACAGTAGTATCACAATAAAAATTAGAAGGGTATTTTTCATAAGGTAGAAGGTATTTTTAAGCGATTGAGCAACAGACAGCAAATGGTATTTAAGTCCGATTTGCTCAATGAGTTGGTGATGCTCAGCAGGCTGATGTTCAAAAAGGCATCGTAATACATAGCCCCTGAAATCAGGCTGACATGCGTCGAATGATTAGCGTGCTTCGATACTTGAAACCGCACGGAAAACAGGGTTTTTATTTCCCGATAATTCTTGGTAATGACCTCATTGATTTCTTGGGAATGTGAGTGCCTATCCAAATTGGCACGTATCAGCAAGATACTATGGGCGGGATGTTGAACAATGTAGGATGATATGGTATCACTAAAAGCCAACACAGGGTTTGATGAATTCTCGTCGGTATTCTTCAGCAACGCTTTGAGGGATGTATGGCAGGTCTTGAGCGCGTTTAGGTACATGACCGACTTTGAGCCCAAAGTATTGTACATACTGCTTCTGTTGATGTTCAGTGTTCTAACTAATTGGTCAATGCTAACGGTATGGTAACTATGGGCACTAAAAATGTCAAGGATGGTCGCCTTCGCCTGTGTACTATCGAATGAAATAGGTCGTGGCATAGAATCAATCAATTTTAGGGCGCCAGACAACACTGAGAACGGAATCGCCCTGTTTCTCTGCGATACGTGATGCCGCCTTAGTGTCAAAGGGATGTTTGAAATTATTGCCCAAATGGTCTTCGAGTGTTTTTTCAATCAGTAGTTGATAGCTGCCGCGTTTCCAAGGAAGTAGTGGCGTAAACGACCATTGGTTACGCTTTATGTCAATGGCAATGCGTCCTTTGACCACTTCACCTTCGTCGGTTACGATGCGAACCATTTCTTGGCACAGCAAAATATCGACAAGTGGATGCCATTGCACGGTGATAGCTTCCTTGGTGGTTTTTGTGGGAACGTTCAGCGTCAAGGTTGATGTATCAAGTTTTTCACTTACTTGTGGCAGTACGGTGATGGTCTTGGTAACCGTTTCTTCCGTTACATTTCCGTCAGGGCCCTCCCAGCCCGATGCTATAACCAGTTTGTAGTGCTTCCCCTTTTTGAGCGCTCTGCCTAGTAGCACATTGGCCCCAACGTTGGTTTTCACCCTTGAAGGGTCTAGAATCAAGGTCACTATGGTCCTGTCCTTGTTCCAAAGATCATCCTTTAAGGGTACAAAAGTGTGCTTGACTTCGCTATCATTTTCATACAACTTTACGTGACTGGCTACAAAACCTTCTTGCATCGACTGGCTGAAAACGATGTAGAACCGTAAAAGATTTTCTGGAACTTGGTTTGTAGTCGGAAGGATGTTCAAAACCACTGGCGGATTCTTTTTGGACACTTCGCGCTCAATACGGAAATCATAGGGTCTTTGGTTCCAAGCTTCGGGAAATAGGATGTAATACTCGGTATTGTCAAACAAAGAAAATTTGGGTTCGATTTTTAGCGAATTGCCTTCCAACGTTACGTCGGTCAAAATAGCCGTTTTTTCTGGCCTGTGCATTTTTGGCTTCCCCAAATAAAGATATGGCGTATGGTCGGCCAAGGCCTCATTGGAAAAAATATTCCCAGGTAGTGAAACCACTATCTGGGAATTGGATGCTATCTCAACGGATTGCCCATTGACCTGATGAATCAAGATAAGAAAAACCAAACGCAACCCATTGAAATACTTCCATTGCATAGTAGCCTATTCTTTGGTGAATTTTCCCAGCCCTTCCTGTTGCAATAACATGGTTCTGGCGGGCTTAATCATACCTTGCAGCACTTTGTTGTCCTCAGGATAGCTATAATCGGGAAAATCGAATTCCGCGACCATATCGCTCACCCTGAAAAATGCCCCTTTGACCGTAGAAACAAGTTCCAATGACCCTGTCGTGGCATTTCTTCGGGTCAGTGCCAAATACATGGGGCCTTGATTGTCCATCTGCGTGACGCCCGCAAGGGGAATGGTATTGTACGGAACGCCCGCAAGCGGTTGTTTCTGTAAATCAACGGGTGTGGTAATGCCCGGCTTCTTTGAATAGGATGCGATGTCGGCCACGTTAATCATCATACCCGGCCTATGGCTGTTCGATATCATGACAAAAGAGCCGCCATTCATTGAAAAGGGAACCAAATCAATAGGATAGTTTCCATAACCAAGCTCGGCAATGGTCTTTCCGGTAATGTGCTGATTGTCCTTAATGTCCGTCAACGGAATGGCGGTTAGTGGCGTACATAAGAACGAAGCAACCAAATGGGGCACCCCATCAAGGTCAACGACCGCCATGGTACGAATAGGGGCCCTGGTCTCGTTTTGATTGTGCACGGGATGATAGACCTGCACCGTACTTTTGTTCACTTTGCCCGTAAACGGGAACGGTATTTTATACAGCGACGATGCGAATTCACCCGAGGAAATACCCGAGACAAAGATTTGGTTTTCGTGTTTTACGATATCGGTGATTGAAAAACTGCGCAATTTGGCACGGTCTTGAAACATTGCACCGTTATCGGGAAGTGCGTTGAGTTTCGCTTCGACCGCATCGGTTTTATCGAGTTCCAACAAACGAAGGCTCGAGTCTTTCGGATTGACGACTACAATGGCCGGTTCACCCTTGGTGCCCTTGCCACGCTGTACCCCAACATAGGCTTCGTTGCTTACCGGGTTGATGACCATATCGGTAATCTTGATGTGGTCGATTTTTGCGCCGAGCAAATCGGCTATACGCTGGTCGAGGTCATAGACCACAAATTGCCCCTCTTGGGCCGCTTTGTCCGCTATTTGTAAGGCGAATACCGACCCACTTTGGGTGTCGCCAACAAATAAAGTGTTGGCATCACCAAAATGTAAAACATCGACCGATGCCACTTTTGATGCTTTGATTGTGGGTGGCGGGTCTGCTTTTGCGCAAGCGAGATTGCTCGCGAACATCAACGCTGCCAGGGCAAGCGTATGCCCTCTAAAAAAGGACTTTAATTTGTTTACTGTTCTCATGTGTGTATATTAAATGTTTATTAGTATTTGTTTGTTTTATAAAGTGGACATGCCCCCATCGAGTATTAATTCTGACCCCAACATAAATTTGGAATCGTCAGTGCCCAAAAACAGTGCGGCATTGGCTATTTCTTGTGGATTACCGAACCTGCCAAGGGGAACCTGCGATTGAATATGGCCCGCCATCTCGTTAAGTTGGTCTTCTTCAAGTCCCAATTTTTGGTAAATAGGGGTATTGATAGGTCCGGGACTAATAGCGTTTACCCGTATGCCCCTGTCCTTCAGCTCGCCCGACAAGGTTTTGGCAAGGCTGATGACACCCGCCTTTGTCGCGGCGTACACGCTGGAATTTGGCATACCTATGTGCGCATTGATAGAGGCGTTCAGAATCACCGAACTGTCTTGGAACAAATAGGGCAGTAAGTGTTTCACGGTAAAGAATACCCCTTTGACGTTGACATTGAACGATTCGTCAAAAAACGATTCATCGATGTATTCGATAGGGGCGAACTTTGCAATACCCGCGTTAAGGAACAGCACATCCAATTTATCGGTATGTTCCCCAACACGTTCGGCCAGTTGGGCCAAATCGTCCATCTTGCCACTATCGGCAACGATGTAGGATGCCGCACTTCCCAGCTTGGCGACCGCTTGTTGAAGGCGCTCTTCGTTGCGTCCGGTTATGATGACCTTGGCACCATGCTTGATAAAGGTTTCAGCAGTTGCGAAACCGATGCCGCTATTACCACCGGTAATGAGTGCGGTCTTGTTTTCTAGTTTTGACATAATAATTGTATTTGTGTTTAAATGATTCATGTTTTCATTAATCTACCCGGTGTTTATCCAGCCATAGATAGATGTAGGCACGGCAAACAATAACTTCATAGGCAATCATATTTGTAATGAACGTTACAAATAAACTCAAAAAAAATTTACTGCAATAGTTTAAACGTGTTGTCCACGATATCCTGTAAAATACCGCGTTGGCTCACCGTTATGGCCGACACCCTTAGCCCTTGAAGGCTATTGTACAGATAGTGCGCATAGGCGGTAGGCGATTGATTTGTGTTTGCATACCCCTCTTTTTGCGCTTCTTCGATTAGATTTTCGAATACGGCAATGGTCTGTTCTTGGTTTTTCAACAACCAATTCATGAGATGCCCGTCTTTTTGCGCCATTTCGGTTTTGCAGTTCACTATCATGCACCCTCTTTTTTGTTGGTCTGCCATGGCTTCGTTCAGGTTCAATTGAAAAAACGTCCTGATAATGTCCAAGGGGTCTTTCCCCGATTGCATCGCTTTTTCAAAATGTTGACCGCTCTGCGCGTTGTAACGGTCAAGCGCGATTCGGTACAATTCCATTTTAGACCCGAAGGAATTGTAGATACTGGACCTGCCCAGACCCGTAACGTCGACCAAATCTTGCATAGAGGTGTCGCCATACCCTTTTTGCCAAAAAAGGTTCATGGCGTTCTGCACGACCACGTCTCGATTAAAAACTTCATTTTTGGGCATTAGATTCAAATTAAAGCACAAATGTAGGTGTTTGTATCGAACGTTACAAATGTTTAGTCGAAAACTTTTGTAAACTTTGGCTTTTGAAAAAAATAATAAGCTTCGAATAACGCTGAAATTCAGGTTTGTGAGCTTGATTCAATTCAATTCAAAGACTGTTATCAATGCTTATAGATAAATAAGTTAACCTGTATTTCATATAGAGCAATTGTTTCATAACCCGCTCGGCACATTCCCCTGTATTCCGTTGCACTTCATTACAGGAGAAGAGCTTCGCTACAAAGGCCTTGGACACCGCACCATATTTCTACTTTTCATTCCGTTAACCCGATCCGTCCCGATAGTTATCGCGACTGAAACGGCACACTACATTCCCAATCCGAAATAGGGTACGAAGTCAACTAACCCTTTTAAAACTCAAACGAAGTGATTGTTTTGGATTTACTTTTCATCAAAAAAAGCCTTAGCTAGTTTGCCATGTAGATGTACCGTGCATTCATTAACCTTGACTAGACGACGAAATAAAACTAAAGAAGTGATTGAAGAGTTTCCCTAAAAATATCAGGAAATAACTGCTTTCAAAAACCATTGATAACAAAGACGGTTAAGCTTTAGAAGCCATTTTGAATTTAGAATTCCCAAATAGCACCAATAATCCGATGGGTAATAGTAATGTCCACTGAAGGGCAAGTTGCCATTTCAATAGGGATATTAACAAAAACGAAAATCCATAGAATAAATAGGACCAACCGATAAAAGCCAATAAATCTTGAGAGACTTTGAATTTATTTATACTAGAGCCCAATACGATAATCGAAGAAGCAAAAAGTACCACAGTAGCCATATGCCATACACCGAGCATTTGTGATTTTTCTAAATCTGCCATATTACTGTGTAAGAGCGGAACTGCCAATGTATATTGGCCAATAGCGGTGTGAATGATAGCGGTCAATATATTTATGATTCCTGCTATCAGGTGCGTATAATTTTTCATTCAGGTCAGTCTAATATTTAGTCGATGTCGGTGTCTTTACAGCTATTGTTTATTAAAATATACATGGATTGCAAAAGCTCAATTTCTATTCTTAGTAGTCAATAAAGGTTTGAATCTCTTCTCTCGCCTTTATTATATCCTTAAAATCCGAGACCTTGTATCTGGACATCTCGTGATGGCCCAGTAAATACTTATAAAACACTCGTGCTTTTATTCTGCTTTCTACATTGTTAAAGCCCATCTCAGACAATAGATTTTCGGTAAAGGCAATACGTATTGCGTCGATTTCGTCGAGCAGTTTTTTTACGTCTGGTCGTTCACTTCCATATTTTTTCAAATGAAAGAAGAAGTCGATGTAAGGCTTTTTATTGAAGCACAACTCAATCAACTTCTCGAATTTTAGGACCGCATTGCTTTCCGCCTCAACACTATCGATAATATCTTGGGTTGACCTTTTAATCCAAAGGCTTATAATATCATCTATGTAGTCTTTCTTTGTTTTAAAGTGCCAATAAAAACTAGACTTGTTTACGTTAATTTCTTTGGCCAGCCTTTCTACAATTAAGCCATCGGGTCCCGTCTCAGAAAATTTCTTCAAACCAGCTTCAACCCAATCATTCTTTGTGGCTATAATCTTTGGCATACCCTCAATCCATAAAATGCAAATTTATGCAATTTTCTAAACGTTACCGTTTAATTATCGATTTTTTTCATAATTTAGGGGCACATTGGAGTTTACGGGATGCCATTTTATTAAAGTCAGCAGGCAGAAAATAGCACTACAACCTTTTTAACGATTGAATGTTAACTCTAAGATTGAACATCTAGCAATATGCGATTGACGTAAAAGGTTCGGGCAATTTACTTATTTGCAAATTTTGTACGATAAAAAAATTGATAAGCTAGAGTTTGAAGCAGGTGTTAGTTTTTCTTTTGCCATTTCAAGTTAGACCAGAGCTTCGTACATCTTATGTAACAAACAGTGCGGCACAATCGTAGCCTTTTATTAGTGTTCTAAAGTTTAATTATTGCTCTTTAACTAAATGCTGAATTTTAAAAAAATAGAGACGCTTAACGATGCCGTATCCACAGGGCTACCGGTCAACCACGAACTGTTTCAGATTTATCGCTTAGAACAGGTTGGGCAAGGGTATGCGTTTGATATGCCGATGCACCGGCGGGATTTTTTCGGTGTGGTATTGATAGAAAACCAAAGTGACAAGGGTGAAATCATTATCAATGCCCAAACCCATAAGTTTAAAAAGGATTGCCATCTGTTCTTTACCAGTCCTGGAGAAATGGTAAAATGGAGCAGCTCAAAGGATAAGGACTGGACGGGATTCGTCATTTATTTCAAACGAGAATTTTTAGTCTTACCCACTACACATAACTTCAATTACGAGTTTCCTTTCTTTCGGTTCGATGCCAATATCTTCATGTTGTTGGGAACCGAACAACGGTTTTTGATGCTAGAACTTTTTGAAAAAATGACTTTTGAGTACGAAAGACTTACCGACCAAGGTATGGCCATTATTCATTCGTACCTTCATATAGTCCTGCATCAGTCCGCTCGAATCTACGCTACCAATATTTCACAGAATCCTGAGCGTATCACCGTACAGTCAAGGGCCGGTGAAATTACCAAAGACTTTATGGTGCTAGTACATCAACATATCCTGCAAAACAAAAGCGTGAGCGAGTATGCCGATATGATGGCCATGACGCCGAAGCATTTGAGCGATTACGTTAAAAAAGCTTCTGGCAAGACGGCTTCTGAAATTTTGAACGCCGAATTACTTTTACGCGCAAAGTCTTTCCTTATCCAAAGTGATGCGACCATATCTGAAATAGCCTATCAATTGGCCTATAAGGAAACATCACATTTTTCAAGGTTTTTCAAAAAAGAAACCGGTATGTCACCCATAACATACCGTGCCACAAATAAACGGTAAATTAGGTTACCGTTTCCGAATTTTTGATAAACAGTGCGCCCTGACACTACAATACTTTTGTTTTGAATTTTTAAAACAAAAAGTATGGAAGCAAAAACGGTACACAACGAAAACAAAACCATTTGCATTAAGAATGCCAAAAGAATTTCGAAACCTGCTTTACAGGTTTGGAATCTGGTTAAAAACTTTGGTAACCTAAAGGATATTGTGCCCAAAATGATAGAGGCTATAGTAGTATCGGGTGAGGGCGCCAAATCACATTGGGAGGTCAAACTGTTGGCAGGTGGAAAAATCAGAGAGAGAATGACTGCATTTAACGAAGATGCCATGCAGCTCGGTTATACCATGACCGAAACACCCCTACCCATTGAAAACTACACTGGCATCAAAAAGGTAATACCAATGACCAAGAATTTCTGTAGGCTTGAAATTAGCTCGAACTTTACCACCAGTTCGGCAAATAAACAAGAGATGATAGACGTTTTCGAACTATTTCAAAAAGACCACTTAGAGAATATCCGTTACCTTATTTGACAAACATGAAAAATTGCAAAAAATCCTTCCCAGAAGGATTTTTTTTATACCCAATGGTGTGTAAACGACTTATTTACGGCAATTTGATTGCATACAAAGATATGAACCGAAAAAATGGTTAATGCGTCCGACACTTGGGTAACATAGAACCCGGAGCACCCCAATAACTTTGTGTCAAGTTTAATTCTTAATACATACAATCATGGAAACACAAGTAAATGACAAAGTAGTAGTGAACCCAGAAAAACTACAACCTGCCTTTCCAGGTTACTCACACGTCGTTGTCAGCCCACCAGGGCGTACCGTCTTCATTTCGGGCCAAACCTCGGTCGATGTTAAAGGTGATATCGTGGGCATCGATAATTTTGAGCTACAGTTCAAAAAAGCGGTAGAAAATTTGGACATTGCCCTTAGGGCTTCGGGTGCTACCTTCAAAGATGTAACCAAATTGAACTATTACATCGTGAATTACAACCCAGACCAATTGCCTGCAATTATGGCCACCCTATCGGAATACGTGTCAAAAGACGTACCGCCAGCGGCGACAATGGTGAGCGTAGCCGGACTCTATCTGCATGAATTGTTAGTAGAAATAGAAGCCATTGCAGTAATAAACGATTAATGAACTTAAACACGGAAAAGATGACAACAACAAAAGAAGAAGTGGCTTTGGGTAGATTGCTCTTTGATGAGGAATCTCAGCTTGCCTCTGTATTGGATTATGGTGGCGATTACCTCAAGGTATTGAACGGAGACGAAACCCCAAAGTTGGGGCATCGCGTGAACATGGGTTACAAAGGGGAATTGCGTGGTGAGGTAAATGGTTCCATTGAAGGCATGGACCATATTGAAATCAGGCCTGATGGAATGTTCAAATTGAACATTCATGCCACCATCACTACATACGATGGCAAAAAGATAGCCTACGAGTCAGGTGGTATTGTGGAAACCGAAACAGGTGAGGTGCGGCAACACGTTTGGTTCAGAACCCAAGAAAAAGAGTACCTCTGGCTCAACAAACTATATGTTTGGGTCATAGGTAAAGCAGACTTTGCTACTGGCACACTCACCTTGAAAAACTATGTGGCCGCTTAGATAATTCTAAATGTAAAGGATGCTGAACCTGGTTTGGCATCCTTACTTTAAAAAATCAATAATTATGAAATCAGGAATCAATTTAGAGAACAAAGTCGCCCTAGTAAGCGGTGGGGCCAAGAACCTAGGCTTAGCAATAACCGAAGAACTTGCCGCACACGGTGCTTCGGTACTTGTACATTACCATTCGAATAAAACCGAGTCAAAGGCTGGGGATGTTGTTCACAGTTTATCAAGGACGTACCCAAACGCAAAATTTAAGGCCGTGCAAGCAGATTTGACCCAAGTTAGGAAAATTGAGCTTCTAATGAACACCATAACTGAAGACTTTGGTAGGTTGGATGTTCTGGTTAATAATGCGGGCGCCCTTATCAAAAAGCCAATGGCAGCAATAACCGAGGTCGAATATGACCAATTGTTCAGCATCAACACGAAATCGCCTTTTTTTATGATGCAAAAGGCCGCTGAACGGCTTGAAGAAAATGGCCGAATCATCAATATCGGCACTTCTTTACTGGCAGCATTTACTGGTTTGTATTCAGCCTATGCAGGTAGTAAGGCCCCACTTGAAGATTTCGGGCGTGCATTGGCCCAAGAAATAGGAAGTCGTGGCATAACAGTCAATACCATTGCGCCAGGCCCCCTTGAAACCGAATTTCTTACAGAGGTCGAAAATGAAGCTACTTTGGATTGGTTACGACAGGCTACGGTCGGTAAACGTCTAGGACAAACCACTGACATTGCACCTTTGGTGGCTTTTCTTGCCTCTGAAAAAGGACAGTGGATTACAGGGCAGACCCTTTTTGTAAACGGTGGCTTTGCCACACGATAATAATTAAACATAAACCTTTTAAAATTTACACTTATGAAAACTACACATGTAAAGCAGATAGCCAATATCCTTTTCGGATTGGTACTTATTGTAACGGGAATCGATAAACTTGTTCCGTTTCTTCCTTGGCCCGAAATGGCCGATGGTGCCAACAACTTTATCGGGGCCTTATTTGATTCGGGGTACTTGTGGGAAGTAATAGGAATATCCGAAATTCTTATCGGTATTGCCTTGGTTGCGAACCGTTTAGTTCTTTTTGCCAATATTCTATTGGCACCCCTATCAATAAATATACTATTGTTCCATTTATTTCTTGACCCTGCAATCGAGGTGTCTTTACCTGCAATTTTGCTCTTTGCCTACAATGCTTTGACGTTAGCCTCGTTGCGAAAGCAGTACGCCGCGGCCATATTCGGACATTCGCAAAAGCGTTTGATTGAGGAAGTAGTAGCTGCCCAGTAAATGGGTACAAAAATTAAATGTTAACCGCATATACCTTTAGATAGCTGCATATTCCGTGATTTCCTATATGTACTATCTGAGGGTATATTTTCTAGATAATATCCTAATAAAAGCGAAAAAGTGAGCCTTATTTAAGTATTCAAACTTGGAATGCCCTTAGTTGCAAGCACCACGTATTCGCAAATTGGTAGCATCTTGCGTAATTGGTCTAAAGCTTCAATATTAAGTCTGCTCTTAACCCTTACTTTCCTTGGATAATTGAACATCTAAACCCAATAAGAATTTTTCCGCTACGCGCTCGTTTCAACTTTGCGCATAAAGCAAACTTCATTATTGCTTTCAAGAAGGTAAGTATTTCTGAGTCAAAATTGACGATTGCATTTACCGTAATTTTCTTAAGTTCAAAAAAAATCAATTTTGTACTTTCAAATAGCGGGCAAAAATTATCTTTATAAGATTATAGAGTTTTTTTCCATTCACACTAACCAAACGAAATAAATTATGCTGAAGTTCGCTGGATATACAAATATAGTCTTGTCTATTGCTCATCTAATCGGTCTTTTTTGGGCAAAATGGATGTTTGAGGTAACAGGAATCGGTAAAGAAATGCAAGACTTGGCCCAAACTCATTTTTCTTTGCCCTATCTGGTGACAGTACTCGTTTCTACTGTGTTCTTTATTTTTGGGCTTTATGGTATGTCAGCAGGCGGCAAAATGAAAAAGTTGCCATTTTTGAAGGTTGGAATATTCTCAATAGCTGCAGTTTACATCTTTCGAGGTTTGATTGGGCTTTTCACTGATATAACGGAAGAACCAGCGAACCCGACGCTAACAGTATTGTATTCTGTGATAGCGCTACTAATTGGGTTATTGTTCTTATTTGGTGGAATCAGTAAATGGGCGGTTAGAAAAAATAACAACACACAACATTTTAATTAATTCCAAGCTTTCTTCTAAATCCCGCTCAGCACATTCCCCTACATTCCGCGCTTGCCCGCCGAAAAAGGCAGGCAATCACTTCATTCCGGGAAAAGAGGTTCCCTACAAACGTCTTGGATACCGTACCCGATTTCTACTTTTCATTTCGCTATTCCTATCCGTCCCGATGGCTATCGGGACTGGAATGGGACACTACATTCCCAATCAGAAATAGGGCACGAAGTCCGCTTTTTATCGGAAAACCATCACTTCGGTTTTCTTAACAGGATTTTCGGCGCGGTCTTCTTGAGCCGTCACTCGAAAATCCTTAAAAACCAAATAATTTACTATAGGGCTTGCTGATTTTCTATCAACGGGAACGTAAGATATTAACAATCAGCATTTTATTTTTGAACAATCGACGAATTCCGTTGTACAAGTGCACGGGTTTCCGTAACTTAGGGTAACATAC
>NZ_JBLFEO010000038.1:0-37307 GCF_047345505.1 Maribacter aquimarinus
ACATCTCCTTTATATACCACGGATCGGTAAGACCCAGGGCGAGTGCGAATATTTCCTTGGAATTTTCCATCCCCCGAAAATAACAATTTACTAACTTACCCACTCAAAACACGATAGAGCCATAATTTTAAAAACATCCATTCATCATCTTGAAAGCAATTCCTTTACAAATCTTCTACGCATAGATTACAAGGGCACGCATCGAAATCCTGAAATAATAAAAGAGACATTACCTTCTTATCTAAAAAAGTATGCGGGCAAATGGTTCAATCTGGATGAACATCATATGCATGTGTTTGTGGAGGGTTACAAGCCCTTGGCCTGGGCCATACCGTTAAAAGATCATGATTTTCCTGTTAAAGAACTAAATAGCACTTCGGACTTGTCTGATTTAATAACTAATTTCGCAAAATTAATAAACCTTAAATCTCAAATCAACATACAACAAGCAATATTTTGAATTGGGTAAATACATATGTGGATGATTATTATAACTGGTTAAAAGAAAAAACTTTTATCCACGAAGAACCCACAACAGATTGGTTTCTCATCAGTACTCCTTTTATTGGTGCTTTTAACGATGCCATCGAAATATACGCAAAAAGGAATGGAGATCGATTGATCTTAAGTGACAACGGAGAAACTATGGCTAATCTTGAATTGCAAGGGCTACACATTCAAGGTTCTAAAAAAAGGAGGTCCCTGTTGGATTCCATACTATTGAATTACGGTTTAAATGTCAGAGACAATGAACTCATTATAGAATCGAATATTGAGAATTTTTCACAATGCAAACACAACTTTTTATCAGCAATTACAGAGGTAAATGACCTTTATGTTCTATCTAACAACAATGTGGCATCAATTTTTAAAGAAGATGTAAGAATATATTTGGATTCACAAAATGTTATTTACACCCCTGACTTCATCTCTAAAGGCGAAACGGGATTAGAATTTAATTTTGATTTTCAGATAGCTCACAAGAACAAAGAAATTGTAATCAAATCTTTTAATACAATCAACAAACAAAACTTATCCACTTTTTTGTTTTCTTGGGAAGATATTAAACCAGTTCGGGAGAAGTCCACGAAAAAAGATGTTAGGGCAATAGCCGTTGTAAATGATTCTGATAAGAGGGTGAAGAATCAATTTTTAGATGCTCTAAAGACAAAAAATGCTGATTATATATTATGGTCGGAAAGAGATGCAGACAACAATAAGGAATTATTAGTTGCTTAATCCGTTTTTGAAGATTCCATATATTATAGAATAATAAAAAGCGCCACCAATGAGATGTCCATCATTGGATCAAAAATAGATTGTTTGGACAAGTCTATAAGAAAAGATAAAGCTTTGAACACCCTGCCTAAAGAATTCGGTTCAGCACCAGATCCACATCGATCAACAAAATACTGAAGACCCCCACCACGATGATGAACTTTAAAATGTTGTGCAGCCAGACAAAATGCAGCTTGGAGGTGGCCCGCCGCAGCAAGAAGAGAAAGAGGAGCAAGAGCGCCATGCTCACAAAGAAATAGTAGCCCATACGGCCCACATCAAACAAATAGGTGAGCAAAAAAGCGGGCAGCAAGGAGCCCAAAATCACAATGCCAATAAGGGTCTTGGCCCTCGGCACCCCGTAAATAATGGGCACGGTGCGGTAATCCTGGGCCATGTCCCCGGACATGTTCTCCAAGTCCTTTACCATTTCGCGGGCCAACATCAACAGGGAAAGGAAAAGGGCGTGGGCAAAGATCACCGTATCAAAATTCCTGTAGTACACAAAAACGGCAAAGAAAGGGGTAATGGCCAGACTTACCGAGACCACATTGCCCAGAAAAGGGATTTTTTTGAGCTTGTGGGAATAGAACCAAATGCCAAAAATATAGGCCGAAAAGAAAAGTACCGCCTTGAAAGAGGCGTAGCTGGCCGCAAAGACCGCCATAAAGTTCAGGACAAAATAGGTACTGAGCTTAAAGCGCTGGCTCACCAAACGATCCAGCATGCTCTTGTGGGGCTTGTTGATCAGGTCTTTCTCCGCATCGTAAAAATTGTTGATGATGTAGCCCGCAGCAATGACCAAGGAAGAAGCAATCACCAGAACAAAGAGGTTAAGATCAAAGACCACCTGCCGCACCGGCAGTTCGGGTGCCAGGATGTAAATGGAGGCCAGGTACTGGGCCAGCACGATCATAAGGATGTTGTAGCCCCGAACCACCGAAAACAGGCTCAACACCTTTAAGAGCAAGAGCTTGTTCCGTCTGTTGAACATAATGTGCCTAGAAATTATAGACCACCTCCAGACGGTGGCCCTTGAGGGCTTTTTGGGCTTTGTCAAAATCCTCGGTAAAGCCAAGGATGTAACCGCCGCCGCCCGAGCCGCACAGTTTTAGATAATAGTCATTGGTCTCTATGCCCTGTTTCCAAAGTTCATGGAACTTGGCGGGGATCATGGGCTTAAAATGGTCCAGCACCACGTGGGAGAGCTGCTTTAGGTTTCCAAATAGGGATTTGATGTTGCCGTTCACAAAATCTTCCACACAGGCATCCGTATGCTTCACAAACTGATTCTTGATCATTTGCCGGAAGCCCTCGTTCTTCATCTGCTCCATAAAGAGTTGCACCATGGGGGCCGTTTCCCCGGTGGAGCCACTGTCCAATAAAAATACCGCACCCTTGCCTTCGGCGTTTTGGGAGGGAATGCTGGTAGATTCAATATTGTCCTTGGAGTTGATGAGGATGGGCAGGCTCAGGTAACTGTTCAAGGGGTCCAATCCAGAGGACTTGCCGTGGAAAAAGGACTCCATTTCGCCAAAAATGGTTTTCAGGGCCAATAGTTTCTCACGGGTAAGGTTCTCCAGAACGGTGATCTTGTCCTGGGCGTATTTGTCATATATGGCGGCCACCAGGGCCCCACTGCTCCCCACCCCGTAGCCTTGGGGAATGGAGCTGTCAAAATACATTCCGGCGGCCACATCGGCCTTCATGGCGGCCAGGTCAAAGGAGACCAATTGGGGCTTGGATTCGGAAAGGGTCTCCAGATAATGCGCAAAACGCAACAGACTGGCGTTGGAGGCCTTGGCTTCCCCACTCAAATTGTCCTCCGTCTTTAAGGCACCTTTGTAAAAATTGTAGGGAATGGAGAGCCCTTTGGAATCTTTGATGATGCCATACTCCCCAAACAACAATATCTTGGAATAAAACAAGGGTCCTTTCATCTGTTGCTAATTATTTGTCTTTAATGGTCAGCCCTGCCCGGTCCGTGTGAGGCGGGTGTCATTCGCCAATCTACATTTTGGTTGGTATCCCGCATGGTCACGGCTCATTTCATCATCTGCAAGCGGGTCTGCGCTACCCCGTAAATATAGTGAACGGAACTTTAAAGTTTAACTATTTTGTCTTAAAGGTTAAACAAAATTATCAAAAATCCCTATGACAGAACGTTTTTTGGTTGAAAAATGTATGTTTCGGGTCACATTTTCTGGGCACCGCTGCCAACGCGGTCGCAAATATACTGCCCTTTTTCACAAAATGGGGCCAGTTCCCGTTCAATGAAGGGCAAAACCCGTTCTTTTTCATCTTCCGGATAGAGCAGGTGCACATTGGCCCCGGCGTCCAGGGTAAAACAGATCGGGCTTCCGGTACGTTCCCTAAAGTCCCACACCCGCTCTATGATGCTCAGGGTATTCGGTTTCATAAGGACAAAGTAGGGGCTGCTGCTCATCATCATGGCGTGCAGGGTAAGTGCCTCGCTCTCCACGATTTTTACAAAGGCCTCCAAGTTGCCCTTCCCAAAGATGGGCCGCAGCCCATTGAGGTTGTCATGCGCCTGGGCAAACCGCTGTGCGGCAAACGGATGGCCGTGCATAAGATCGTGCCCCAGGGTGCTGCTCACCTGTTTCTGGCCCTTGTCCACCAACAAGATGGTGTCCTGGTAGGTGGTGAACACCGGGTGCACGGGATAGGGGTAGGAAATGCCGTAGAGATCGGAACTGCCCTGGGTCTCCGCGTGCAGGCCCCAGTGCACCAAGCTTCCCGCAATGCTTCGGCAGGCACTGCCAGAGCCCAAGCGGGCCAGGAAAGAGGCCTTTTGCTCAAAATGGGCCTGCGACATCTTGGGCCACATTCGCCGTTCCATTTCCACCAGGCACAGGGCCAGGGCGGCCATACCGCTGGCGGAAGAGGCAATGCCACTGCTGTGCGGAAAGGAATTGGAGGTTTCAATCTTTAAATGGGCACCCCTTAAAAAGGGCACATACGCCGCAATACGGGAAAAGAAGGTCTCGATCTTGGGCCGGAAAGACGGCTTTGGCCCGCCCTCAAAAAAAAGATCGAAAGATACTCCATTGGCCGTGCCCCCCTGACCGTCATAGGAGACCGTGGTGGTGGTGGCGCAGTGGCTCAAGGTAAGGCTTACGGAGGGGTTGGCCGGCAGTTGGTGCGGCCTTTTGCCCCAATATTTCACCAAGGCAATGTTGCTCGGCGCCTTATAGGTAAGGTGGCCACTGCCCAAAGGTGCGGTGCTTTCCTTGGGCAAAAAATCGTCAACGATCATAAAAGGGAGCTTTGGGCAAAGATAGTTTTTACGGTGCTCTTTTTACGGGCCCGAAATAAAATAAATCCTTACTTTAGGGCACAAACCAGTGCATTTGAAACGAAAAGGAACGTACATAGGCGCAGCGGTGGTACTGTGTGTTATGGTGGGCTTTTTGGCCAGTGCCGCCACACAAAGCTCGGTGACCGACTGGTACCCCACCTTGAACAAGCCCCCTTTTAACCCCCCAAACTGGTTGTTTGCCCCGGTCTGGTCCGTGCTTTATGTGCTCATGGGCATTGCGGCGGGGCTGGTATGGAGCAAGGGGCTGCACCACAAGTGGGTAAAGACGGCCCTATATCATTTTGGGTTTCAGCTGCTGCTCAATGCGCTTTGGAGCCTGGTGTTTTTTGGCCTCAAGTCCCCTTTTTGGGCACTGTGGGTGATCGTGGCCCTGTTGGCCATGATCGTGCTCACCATAAAATGGTTCCATACCGTTAGCCGCGTGGCCGCCTATCTGCTGGTGCCCTACCTGCTGTGGGTGGCCTTTGCCACGGTACTCAATTTCAGTATTTGGTGGCTTAACTGAGGGGGATGGGGCGTACTGGCACTGTAATTGTTCCAAAGTTAAGGTCGGGGCGGTATATGGAGGAAGACTGCGGTATGTGGATTATGGTTGCCATGAACGAACCCAAAAACTGTGCGGGAACGAGCGTGAGGCTCGCGCTAGCGGGGGGTACATGGAGGAACACTGCGGTGGGCGGGTTATGGTTGCCGTAAAAGAACCTAAAAACTGTGCGGGCACGAGCGTGACGCTCGCGCTAGCGGGGGGTACATGGAGGAACACTGCGGTGGGCGGGTTATGGTTGCCATGAACGAACCCAAAAACTGTGCGGGAACGAGCGTAACGCCAAGGATGAGAGAATTGCCCACTGGCGCTCACGTGCCACACCAACGTAATGCAACAGCCCAACGAAAATTTGAGAAAATGCTTTTCAGCAGCGTTTCCAATGATCCTTTTAAACCCTATAATAATCGGGCCTCCAATTTTTTATGAGCCGTTTTATCTCTTTGTTCGTTAAGTTTTCCTTGACCGCTTTTTCCACTAGGGGCAAAAATTCGTCGTCACTTGCAAAACGTAGAGCTATGATTTGGGATACCTTCAATTCTTTCGGGAACAGTTTTCCCGTCATGACATAGTACCTCAGGTTTTCCTCGGCTTTAATGGCCCGGTCTTGGGCCCTTAAAGGAAAACTGCGTACAAACCATGCCATAATTAGAAAAATAACAGCGATCAACACCACCAAAGAGGCCAAATAAAGGTTATCACTACTGGTACGGACAAGGTTGTTCACCGCCCCGATCAACAAGGCCACTATGGCAATAAACAAAAGTCCGTGAAACCCCTTTACTAATTTGGTGTGATTCTTAAAATTCTGTGCTTCCATTTTTTTTTTTTGTTTGATATAAAGATACCCTTAATAACAACATTTCTTGACGAAAATGCGGTGTCCACTGAAAACGGTAAAATCAAGGCTGGCCGGAATCGTAACCAGGGCATATTTTGTGTATGTGCAACCGAAACAAGTTGCAAAGGACTGGCCTTGGGGCCAACCCTGAAGCATGCACTGGCTTGGAATACCCTGGTTTTTCTACCTGGGAATTTTTGTCCGTGCCAGTTTCGGTAATTTGGCCAACTGCCTTTTGGTGTTTACCAGATCATTCCAGCAATTCCCATTCTTCGCTGGTCGCACTGGATTTTTGATATTCCATCAGCATCAGCCAAGCACCGTCCTTTTTAATGAGCAAGGCATCAAAATGCACAAATTGCTTTGGGTTTTCCTGGGCACTTCCATGGTTGGACTGGAAGGCAAAAATCCCTGTTTCATGGGCCGTGGTTTCGTCATTTATACGTTCCGAAAACCTAAATTCCACCTTGTTCTGGGTTTTTCCCGCTTTGGTGTCCTCAAAACCCTGTTTCCAGTTTAGCAGCGCTTTGGCAATGGTCATCGAGGTCTTGCGCCCTCCGGTCGTAAAAACCACAACGGCATCTTTATGGTAGGTGGCACCGTAGCCTTCAAAGTCGCCCTCTTCCACTGTTCTTGAGACCTCGGCCCAGAAAGTGTCCAGTTCAGCGAGCTGGAGGGAATCACTGGGCATTTCCATTTCACGTATGGTAACGCTGGCAGGGGCAGTTGCAAAGAGGGCGGCACCACTTAAGATAAAAGCAAGGGCAAGTATGCGTTGGATTTTTTTCATGGGTACGTTGTACGGTTAAAAAGTAGAAAATCTTTGGTTTTAATGGGCTGTTGCCGCTTCTAAAAATCCGTTTCCGCTGTTTCTAGATCCAGTTCCTTGATCCAAATATTACGGTAGAGGACATCGTGGCCTTCCGCCTGAAGTTTTATGCCGCCCGGGACATCCGTAAGGGCCACTCCGCCATCCAGTCCGGAGTTAACCCCGCCCCAAACCTTATCTATGGGGAAGTTTTGGTGCACTTTTTGGCCGTTGAAATAAACGGTTGCCCTGGCCTTTTCGGTGCGGACCCCATTTTTAAACCGTGCTGCCCTAAAGGTAACGTCGTAGGCATTCCATTTGCCCAAGCCGTTATAGGCGTGGTACGGAGATTCCGTCTCATTGATAATGGCCCCCATTCCGTGCTTGGTGCTGTCCCCGTCCAGCACTTGAATTTCATAGCGGTTCTGTAGGTACACCCCACTGTTGCCCCCTTCGTTCACGATCAAAAATTCCACGTGAAGCCTAAAATCACGGTATTTCGTTTTGGTCACAATGTCCGCCGCCCCATACTTACCTCCCGCAGCCGCGGGATCATTGCTGTTCAGCACCGTACCACCATCCACGGGGTCTTTTTCCAATGGCCATTTTATGGGCAGGCTGGCCGCCAATCGCGGCCCATCCCAATAGGTCCAATGGGCATGCAACATTTCCCGGGATCCATTGAACAGCACCGTGGCGTCCTCGGGCGCTGTGGCACCCACGCCAAGGTGTTTTGCTTCTTGTGCGTGCACGGAGAGCGCCAAAAACAAAGCTGGTAAAACACGTGTACATCGTAGTGTCCGTTTCCAAATTGTTGCCATTGTTTGGTTTTTCTAGAATCTTATATGAATCGTTGTTCAAAGCTCCCAAAGGGACAGGCCTTGGAAAAGGCACATGGCCCCTGCCCGTACAAGGTACTGAATTATCCTTTATGCCCAGCCAGGGCAAGCGCAGTTTTGGGAGCGCTCCGGCAAAAAGCCATAGCTCCCATATGGTAAACCCACATTTCCAAATCCGTTTTTGTACGGACCAATACCATTTCCCAATTGAAAATAAGCCGATAAATGGTTTCTTTTTACGCCCAACTTCAAAATAAAAATAAGCCGTAGCTCGGCTATGCCTGATTTTTCTTTTTCGCAGGCCAAAAAAATAATTCCATTTCTATGGCTGCATTCCAAACCAGAACTGGTATAAGGGGTAGGCGATCCCGCCCGAGGATTTCTTTGTACAGATCAATGAGGCACAGGTCAGGTTTTAGAATTATGGAACGGTTGGCCAATGGCAGCAGTGGACTTCCATTGGGAGGGCAATGAGCTCGGAAGGCGTGTGGACATGGCCTCCGCATTGGCCTTTGAGCGAAACTAATGGCCGTTCCCATGCCCACCATTGCCAATTGTTGATTACCTTGGGAACCAAAAATTTTCTGAATTCAAATGATGCAATTCGGTGCCCACCTTAATTTGGTTATGTTTTGGCATCAGATGGGGCCTATTGAGACAGTTTCTGTTTTATCTGAAGTTTTAAAGACAGATGCTTTATTTAGCCTGACACCAAACGGCCAAAAAAGGCGGTTGTCGCTAGCGATAGCGGCATGCTCGTGCCGTCCTGAGTAAAAAGAGTTAAATGAAAATAAAGAAGAAAAATTAAAATGAGCAGAAAATACAAATTCAAGAACCCGACCGCGGCTTACTTTGTAAGCTTTGCTACGGTGTCCTGGATTCATGTATTAACAAGGCAGGCTTATTTTTTCATCTTGGAACAAAGCATCCGCCATTGCAGAAAAAAAGGAATGGAGGTGTTTTCCCATTGTTTCACGCCAAGTCACGCTCGCAGGGAGCGCTGCCTTTGGGGGTTCAGGTGATACAAAGGGAAACCTTTATGTTCATTGAGGGACTTTACAGGTTTTACGTCCAGAAAATCAATGGAGGCAACAGAGGGGAATCCTCAAGAAAGTGGAAAGGCCCGCGCCGGGCGCAGCCGAAGGGAATGGCTGTTGTGGATGATAAAAGGAGCGGCGAAGAAAATGGCAACCTCTACAGGCACGAGCGCAACGCTCGCGCCAGCGGGGGTACCCAAACAATTTGATAATCAAACTTGTATATAATTCATTTTTTTTTAAATTTGACTAAAGAAAAAAACTATTGCAATCATGAAAAAAGTACTTTTATTTAGTTTAAGTTTCAGTTTTTGTATGTTGATTAACGCCCAAGACAGCTCTTCTTTTAACGTCAACCAGGCTTTAATGAATGGTTGCACTGATGGGACAAGAAATCAAGGCAAACAATTTGCCGGTTCTGCATATAATAGTATAATGTATAACGGTTCTTTGAGTGCAGAATACAAAGAGGCCTGGTTGAGAGGTTATAGTTCTTGCTACTCAGGTGGTAAATATTATTGGAAAAAAAGATAAATTGGTTTATCGTGGCCCAAAAAATCCCAAAACAGCTAAAAATGTTCCTGGTGGTATCTATTCGTTTAGTAATTATTTGAAATTCCTTCAAAAATAAAGGTTGTCATAATTTTCCTTTCTAGGTTTGAGTTGTCTTCCAATATCTCCAAATATCTAGTAATAAGAGAAAAATTCTATAATTTAATTCTAATCTTTGGCAAGTTTTAAAGACGCTGGCGACCGAGTAAGCGCTAATGATACTCGTTTCGATTTAGTACTTTCTCGCTAGCGCTCTTCTGTGACGACTGCCTTGCCAGCTAAGAACATACAGTTCCCCCACTAGCGCGAGCGTCACGCCCATACCGTCCAGAGTAAGAAGAGCTGGACATTTAAAAGGACATAACAAACAAAAATGAGCAGAAAACACAAGCGGGTAAGGTGGGCCTTTCTAGGCCACCGTCCCCTGGCAACTGCTTCCCGCCCCGGCGGTACAGCCATAACAGTGTTGGGAGATGATGATGTTGCGGTCGTTTAAAATATCCTCGTTATAGTCCTTGATGTGCTTGATCTTACTGGCCACCTTAAGGTCCAACATCTGGTTAAAATCACAATCGTACAGCCAACCGTCCCAGCTTATGGAAATGGTATTGGTGCACATGACGTTGGCCACCGCGGCGGGGTTGTACGCCTCCACCAAAGCGTACATATAGTCCTCGTAGTTTTCAGAGGCAATAAGGTAGTCCAAAAAACGTGCTATGGGCAGGTTGGTAATGGCAAAAAGGTTGTGGAACTGGATGCCAAAATCCTCGTCCAGGGCCTTTTTAAAATCCCTTTCCATGGCCGCCTGGTCCCCGGGCAAGTACGCACCAGAGGGGTTATAGACCAGATCCAGGCGCAGATCGCTACCGGGCAGGCCGTAACCCCGGGCATTGAGTTCCTGTAAGGCCTTTATGGACTTGTCAAAAACACCGTCCCCACGTTGTTTGTCCGTCTTACCGCGCGTATAGTGGGGCATGGAGGAGATGACATGCACATTGTGTTCCTTAAAGAAATCGGGCAGGTCATGGTACTTTTTGTTCGCGCGGATAATGGTCAAGTTGGAGCGTACAATAAAATCCTTGATGCCCGCCTTGGCCGCCTCTTCCACAAACCAACGAAAATCCGGATTCATTTCCGGTGCCCCCCCGGTGAGGTCCAGGGTGTGCGCACCGGTGTTCTTGATCACCTCCAGGCATTGTTGCATGGTTTCGCGGGTCATGATCTCCTTACGGTCCGGCCCGGCGTCCACGTGGCAGTGCTCACATACCTGGTTGCACATGTACCCTACATTGATCTGCAGTATTTCCAACTTTTTGGGACGTAACGGAAACCGGCCGATCTCCGCAATTTTGTCCTTGAAAAAGGGGAGTTCGCCCTCGGCAAAGATGCCCCCGTTCAAAATATCCAACTGCCGGTTGCTCTCTGCCAGCTGGTTGCCTTTTGCCTTTAATGATTTTGTAGCCATTTTCTTTTGTTGTTATTGGAAGGCGTCTGCAGCGCCTTGCCTTCATTTTGTTTCAATGTGCCCGGGCAGCGGTACCCTTTGGCACCTACATGCTCAATTTGTCATGCTTGTTCATCATCTGCACCGCGTGCACCAGGGTGGCCCCACTTTCAATGGCGGCCCCGGCATGCACGGCTTCCATCATTTCTTCCTTGGTAATGCCGCGCTGCAGACCGTCTTTGGTATAGGCATCTATGCAGTACGGACATTTCACCACGTGGGAGACCGCCAGGGCGATCAAGGACTTTTCCCTGGCGCTCAGGGCACCCTCTTCAAAGACCTTTCCATAATAGTCAAAGAACTTGGTGCCCAGCTCTTCGCTCCACTCCGTGATCTTTCCAAATTTTCTAAGGTCCTTTGGGTCATAATACGAATTTGCCATCTTTTTTGGTGTTTTAATTTCTATAATTTTCTGTGCATTTTTATCTAGGCGTATGGGAATGCCCTGCGCCAACTTCTCCCGTTCGGGAAGTATTTCCATATTGTCCCAAATCCCGGAGGCCAAAGTGTCCGCGTAGGCTTCGGGCAGGTGGTTTTTGTACATCAGCTGCTGCGCGGTCTTAAAATCGTAGGCAAAAGATTTGTGGGAGTGGCTCATTTGGCCCTCTTTCTGCTCCATGAGCATGTACCACACCCGTTGGGTGCCATCATTGGCCGGCATCCCGATAACACCGGGATTCAACCACAACCGATCTTCAATGGACTGGCTAAAGGGGAGTCCGCAGTGGCCCGCAACAATGACATCGCTTTTTGTTTGCCCAAGCGTCCTTTTTTTTATGGCCTGGGGCGAGGATTCAAAAACAAATTCAGCAACATGCCCGTAACTGCCGTGCACCACGGTAACCTTTTTGCCACCGTGGTCAAAGCTAAGGAACTCCGGAAGCGTGGCCATCCAATCCAAGGACCCTTTGGATAGCTGTCCTTTGGTAAAAGGGAACCAGGTCTTGGAAAAGCCATCACAGCGGCTGCCCGCCTTAAAGTCACAGCCACAGTCCTCACTGTCGTTGGCCAGTTGCAGCTCCACATTGCCCGCAATGCTCAGCGCGCCCCAATCCCGGAACAACTGCACCGTTTCCTCCGGTTGGGCGCAATATCCGGTGATATCTCCCGTGCAGATGCAATTTTCCGCCGGGATGCCTTCTTCCTTGGCAATGGACACCAACTGCTCCAAGGCCTGTAGATTGCCGTACACCCCACCAAAAAGCAAGAGCTTCCCGGTCTTTTCCCCAAGATGTTCTATTTTCTTATCCATAGCGGTACCAAATATAAGCCCATACAAACCAAAATGCCCCAACCATTCACCCATAGCAGGTCGGCATGTTCGCCCTGGGTGAAGATCAAGCTTTCCGGAAACCACTGAAATACCAACAGCAGACCAAAAACCAGACCACAACCCACACTCAGATGAAAACTGATCTTGGGCACCTCTTTTCTCCAGAACAGAAAAACAGGGGTTAACCCAATGACCATCGTGCCACTGATGGTGGTGGCAGACAAAATTTCAGCATCCAGAAACACCGGAACGGTGCCCAGCACGGCCACCACGATCATGGCCAGCCGACCAAATTTCAGGGAGTTCCCCAAGTTCAGATCCACGGACAACAACTTGGAGAAAGATGAAAATGTGGAGTCCAAGGTCGATGCCGCCGAGGTGATCATTATAAAATTGATCACCAGCAGGGCCACCAGCCCAAAGGCCTGGGCCACCTCAACGGCCGCCTGCCCCACCATGCCCTGGGACTGGGCAAAAACCCCGATAAGGCTAAAGAGCACAATACAAACGGCACCCACGAGCCCGGCCCATAAAAAAGCCTTTAAGGTGGTCTTGGGGGAACTGATGAATCCCCTGTCCGTAAGCACCGGGTCGTGAAACGGATAACTGAACGATTGCAAGATGGCGGCAAAGAGCAGGTTGAGGCCGGTGGCAAAGGTCCAGCTACCGGAAAAAACCGCCTCCCTGGCCGTGAATGCATTGGTGGGTTCAAAAATGATCCAAAGAAGAACCGCCAATAAAATGGCGAAGAGTCCCATTTGTATAACATCGGTAAAAATGGAGCTGCTGAGACCGCCCTTCAGGGCATAGGCCAGGGTAAGCCCGGTAAAGACCATGATGGCCCAATAATAGCTCGCCGTGCCCATGTCCCCAAAATAACTTCCAATGACCATGGTATTGCTCCACACCTCGTTAAAAAGCCTAAAAGCAATGAGGATGGAGAAGAGCGCAATGGCAGATGTTCCGAAACGTTGGCCCAGAAAATGGTGTATGCTCTTGAAACCACCCTTGGTGCGCATTTGGTAAATGACCACGCCCGCCACCACAAAGGACAGGTAATACCCGGCATAGGCCACGCCCCCGACAAGGCCAAAGGCCAGGCCGAGATTGGCGGCATTGGTAATGCTTTTGGCAAAGATCCAGGAGATGACCAAACTCCCCATGAGCACAAAGGCATTCGGCGCTTTCTTGTGCCGCACCGCCCTAAAAAACTGTTGGGTGTTTTTTGCCAAGGGCGAAAACAGAAAGAGCAAGAGACTGGAACCGACCACCAACCCCCATTGGAGCCAGAGCGCCCCCGCCCCGAATGGGGCAAGTTGCACACCCGCCCACAGGGAGGGAAGCTCCGGTATTGCCATAAAAGCCGTTATGCCCATAGTGTGCCCTGGTTTTTGCTTTTCATGATCTTTTGGGCCTTCCCGGCCCGTTTGGGCCCACTGTCCATTCCAGGCCCCGCCCAAAATACAGGCCAGCCCTGGACAAGGGAAGGCACTAAAGGGGAACGTTCCACCATACTTCCACATTAATGCTGTTACCATCCGTTTTGGCCGCAGCCGCTTCATAGTTTGCCGCGTTCAGGGCCTGCTCCTCTGCCGGATAGGGCATGCGCACGGGAATGAGGTCCTTGTTTAAACTGGCCGCAATGGTCTTTAAGCGCGGAAAGCCCGTTCTGCGGTATTCGATCCACCCCTCGTAACCGTTGATGATGTTGGCGATCCATTTTTGGGTAATGATGTTCTCCAGCGGATTGCCATTGGCATAGGCCGCGGTGGTGGTCAAGTACCCCTCGGGGAGCGGGGTGTTCCAGTACGCAAAGACCTGGGCCACGCCGGTTTCGTAAAGGGCTTGGGCATCTGCGGCAATCAGGCCCCGTGCTGCGGCCTCGGCCAACAGAAAATGGGTTTCCCAGCTGGTCATGAAATTGGCGTCCAAGGAGCTGGTGTCTTCCCTGAAGGCGGTTCCCGCCAGGGAATAATCGGCCAGGACGGCGGCGTTTTGGGTGGCATCAATGCCATTTAACAGACCGTTGAACTCCCCTGCCTCGCTATTTGAAAAGGGCCGGAACAAGACCGGGAGCCGGGGATCGTTAAGCCCGGTAAGGATTTCGTGCATGGTTTCGGACAGCACAAAATTGTTGAAATCGCCAATGCGCAAACGGGCCAACCTGAAATTGTTGGGCTCCCCGGCGTTGAAATCGAAGGTGGCATTGTGTGCGTTGTTCTCCATAAAACCACCCTCATCAAAGAGCGCTTGCAAGGCCGCCGCATTGTCCCGCACCTTGGAGGTGCGCATCAAAAACTTGATCTGTAGCGATCTTGCGAACCGCAGCCATCCCTGCAGATCGCCCTGAAACAGTATATCGCCTTCCAGGGCCAAGGTGCCCTCGTAATTTTCCAGGGCCGCGATGCCCTTTTCCAGCATGTCAAAAATACCTCCCTCCGCCAGGTAGATGTCCTCTTGGGCATCATAGGCCGGGGAAACGATGCCCTGCTTGCCCTGAAAGCCCTCAAAATAGGGCACATCGCCGTACATATCGGTCAGGGCCGCTGCCATATGGGCCTTTAGGATCCTGGCCGGGCCTTCGTACACCCGCAAGGTGGGGTTCTCCAAGGCTTGGTTCAGCAGCTGCTCATTGTCCCTAAGATTGGTGTACAGTATGGGCCAGGGATTGCCGCCCAATTGGGGCGATTTTAAGTCGTGGCGATCAAACAGGTTAAAGTCCAAAGCGGTGCGATACTGGCCCAGGAGATCTCCGGCCGTGAAGCCCTCGTAAGACATTTGCTCCCCATAATCATAGATCACCTGGCGCAGCAACAAACTGGGCTGTACGCTCAAGGCCTGGTTGGGATTGGTGTTGATGTCCTCAAAGTCCTCGGTGCAGCCCAGACCCATCAGCAGGAAAACCAATGCCAAGGTTGACCGCAAAAAGCCATTTTCCACAACGTTCCCAGGGAAAGACCATCCTTTTCCAGGGCCGGTGCCGCCAGTTAAAACCATGGCCGCCTGGTCCAGAGCTTCGGCATCGCAACACGGTTCCCCTTTATTAAAGGCCCCAAAAGAGTTTCCAATCATCGTCCAACGTTTTAAGGTATCCGTTTTTATCATCGTCCCGTTAAAAATTAAATCCGGCCCTAACCCCAATGCTCCGGGTAGTGGCGTAAGACATGTCTTCCACGCCACCCACAAAACCCTGTCCTTGCACCGCAAACTGCTCTGGGTCAAAATGCGGGTTTTCGGTAATGGCAAATAAATTTCTCCCGATCAGGGACAGGTTCAGGCGGGCATTTTGTTGTAAAAAATTGATGTTCTCAAAGGTGTGGCCCAGGGCAAACTGGCGCAGCTTTAAAAAAGAGGCGTCGTAGGTATTGTTCTCTTCGTGGTTTCGGTCATAGAACTGGCGGTAATAGCTTTCTGCGGTAACGGCGGTGGTGTTGGGAACAAAAACCGGGTTGGCCTCGGTGCCGGTGTTCACCACCCCCGCGGGAACAATGCCCTCCTCCGGACGAAAAGCGGTTTCCGCCAGCTGGCCGCCCACATTGCCCAGGGCCCTGGTCCGGGAGACGATGATCCCGCCCTGGCGCCAATCGAACAAAAAGCTGAGGTTCCAATTTTTATAGGTAACCGCATTGTTGATCCCCAGCATGAAATCCGGGTTGGAATTTCCCAATTTCTGCAAATTGTTGTCGGGGATATAGCGGCCTTCCTCCGTTAGGACAAAATCGCCATTGGCATTCCTCAAATATCCGGTTCCGTACAGATCGCCCACGCGGCCCCCTTCCGCCACCTGCACAAAAACGGTCTGGTTCTGACTGTCGTAAATCCGGGACAGGGCCAAGGTCAACCGGCCATCTTCCTGGGGCAGGTCTTCCACGGTGACCCGGTTGCGGCCAAAGTTCACCGTACTGTTCCACCTAAACCTATCCGTGGCCACGGGGGTGGCGCCCAAAATGACCTCCACACCTTGGGAGCGGACTTTGCCACCATTGACCACTTGCTGCGAAAAACCAGAAGAAATGCCAATGGGCAGGGAAATGATCTGATCACTGGTAACGGCGTTATAGTAAGAAACGTCAAAACGGAGCTTGTCCCCAAAGAAGCGTACATCGGCCCCAAACTCCACAGCTGCGGTCCGCTCTGGGCGCAAATTGGGGTTGGCAATAAAGTTCTGCTCACTAAAGGTGGGCTGCCCATTAAAGGGCGTTTGCGCCACAAAGGCCCCGGTGGTCTGGTACGGATAGGTATCGTTCCCCACCTGCGCGTAGCTGGCCCGTAGTTTGGCAAAGGAAATGGCTTGGGGCAGTTCCGTGACATTGGACAGGATAAAACTGCTGGACACGGAGGGGTAAAAAAAGGAGACATTATCCACCGAAAACGGGGTGGCCAAGGCGCTGGACCAATCGTTCCTGCCCGTAATGTCCAAGAACAGGTAGTCTTTGTACCCCACTTTGGCCAAGCCATAAAAACTGTTGATGCGCTTGTTCGCCTCAAACTCGAACACTTCAATGGGAGATGCCGCATTGCTCAGCCTAAAAATGCCCGGTTGCGCCAAGCGCGTGGTCTGGGCCTGGGAGGTAAAGGCGCTTTGATCCAGCCTATTGCCGCCAAGGGAGAAATCCACGGTAACATTGCCAAACACATTTTGGTAATGGAGCAGGAAATCGGTGTTTATTTCCCGGAACAGCACATCGTGCTCCGCATAGGCCCCGTTGCGGAAACGATTGCTGCTAAAGGCCCGCCTCATTTGGCGCTGCTCACTGGAATGGTCCATGCCCGTTCTTATGGTGGCCGTTAACTTATCCGTAATGTTGCACGAAGCGGATACATTTCCAAACACCCTGTCCCGGTTAAAAGCGTTCCGGTTTTCGTTGAGGATGAAGAAGGGGTTGTCAAAAAATGTGTAGTTGAAGGAATATTGCTGCAGCCCCTCCAGACCGGGCTGCCAGTAGTTGCGCAGGTTGTCCATGTTGAGCGACCTTGGACCCCAGGCCACCAAGGAGTAGTTCACGTTCTCGGAACCGTATCCGCTGGCGGGGCGGTTGTCGCTTTGGGAATTCACATAGTTGATGCTCGATTGGATGCGCAGGTTTTCCGTTGGACGAAAAGTGAGACGAGCCGATACGGTCTGTCTGTCCAAATTTACCCCGGGGATGATGCTCTCACTGCGCAGATCGGTAAAAGACAGCCTAAAATCACCTTTATCAAAGCCCGAAGCAATGGCCAGGTTGTTGATGGCCGTGGTGCCCGTTTGGTAAAAGTCCCGCAGGTTGTTGGGGTGGGAATTGAACGGGGTTGGGGCAATGGGCAGGCCGGAATACAGGGAGGTATCCCCGCCCCGCACCACGCTGCCGTCCGGCAGGGTCACGGGGCCGTCAAATTGCGGTATGAGGTTTCCCACATCCAACCGTGGGCCCCAACTGTAGGTAATGTTATCGCTGATGCCCCCGCCCAGTCCGTCCACAAATTCAAAAACACCGGCCTGGCCTTGGCCGTAGTCGTTCTGGAAATGGGGCAATTGAAAGGCCCTGTCCACAAAAAAACTGGTATTGTAGCCAATGCCCAGCCCCTTGCTCTTAGACCCATCCTTGGTGGCTATCACAATGACCCCGTTTGCCGCACGGGTGCCGTAGAGCGCTGCGGCACTGGGCCCTTTTAAGACGGAAACCTCGGCAATGTCGTCCGGGTTCACTTCCATGGCCCCATTGCCAAAATCCACTTCCTGGAATCCGGCCGCGGCCTCGTTGGTGAAGTTAAAGACCGAATTGTTGTTGATCGGCACCCCGTCCACAATAAAAAGCGGATTGTTGTTGGAGAACGACGCCTCTCCCCGGATACTTATTTGGGAAGAAGAGCCCACCCCCGTTGCCCCTTGGTTAATGGTGACCCCGGCCAATTTCCCGGCCAGGTTGTCCAAAAAGTTCACCGCCTTTACTTCGGTGACCTCTTGGGGAGACAAGCTTTGCACCACATAGCCCAGTTCCTTGGTCTCCCTTTTTAGGCCAAGGGCGGTCAGCACCACCTCTTGTAACTGCTCCGAGGCTTCTTGCAGCCGGGCGTTGATCACGGTCCTATTTTGTATGGGGATGGTCTGCGTCCCATACCCCAGACCAGAGAACTGCAACGTACCTAGAAGGTTGGGCACATCCAGTTCATAATTCCCGTTTTCATTGGTAATACCGCCTATGTCGGTGCCCAAAAGGGCAACGTTCACGTAGGGGATGCCTTGGTTGTTGGCATCGGTCACACGCCCTGAAATGGACTGTTGGGCCTGCCCCACTACCGTAAAAAGTAGGGACATGCACCATAAAAAATGTTTCATGCAATGGTAAGATGTACGTTAAGTGATGGGGTCCAAAAAGACCGGAAAAAAAGTCACGAAACACCCAAGGGCGATCCCTTGTTGAAAAGATTGGATTGAAAAAAACGGGTACTTTCCCGCGCATCTTGTTCGGCCACCGGCGGTTGTTGGGACAGTAGGGCCAACAAGAGCTTCCTCAAGACCAAGGCAAGGGGCCTTACCGTATGGAGCAGCGTGCGCACATCCCTTAGGGCATCAATATCCGTGAGCCTGGGCAAAACGTAGGGACTGCCCCAACGGGAAAAATGGCGGATGATGGCATCGCAAAGCACAGCCCGTTGCCAAGGCAGTGCCCTAAAACTTTTGGCCTCAAAGGAATCCCTGTGAAAGCCCAAGACATACACGCCTCCATCCGTACTGGGGCCCACCACCGTTTTTCCCTGTTCCAGGTTTTTTAAGACGTGCAGTAGTTTTTTCGTGCTCAGGTGGGGCGTATCGTTTCCCACTGTGATGACACGTTCAAAGCCCCTGGCAAAGACGGAAGCTATGGCCGAGGTAAAACGGGTGCCAAAATCGGTACCCACCTGGGCGTCTTCCGTGCAAAGAACATAGGGAAGCTTGGTTTTTTTTACTTTTTTAAGAATGTCCTCATTGAGGGCCGTGAACAAGCTCCCCGACTTTGGGATGCCCTTTCGGCGCGCTTCCACAGCGGAGGAGTTGGCAAAAATGAGGATGGCGGTCTTGGAGGGCTGCACGGGCTTAAATTACGTTCAAATGTACAATAAAATGATTGTTTTTCCCTTTGGTCGCATTGTTAAACCGAGCATTACAAAAAAGAAAGAAATGGTCTGCATCAAAACCTAAGAGGCTGGGCCGCTGCACCAAGACCGTATCTTTCAGGGCGGGCCAAGGATGCCATCCCCTTCATTAACGGCCCATTTTGCGGCAATGGACTTTGCCGCAATATAGGCCCCGGTCCATGCATTTTGAAAATTGAAGCCGCCCGTTATGGCATCCACATCCATGATCTCTCCGGCAAAGTAAAGGTGGGGCAGCACTTTGCTCCCGAAGGTCTTAAAATTGATTTCGGTGAGCGTTACGCCCCCAGCGGTGACAAACTCTTCCTTAAAGGTGCTTTTGCCCCGCACGTGAAACACCCCGTGTCCCAACTGCCGGGCCAAGTCCTGTAGCTGTACCTTGGTCACTTGGGGCCAGGTGGTTGTCTTTTCAATATGGGCCGCCTGCAACAGATTGGCCCAAAGTCGCTTGGGCAAGTTGAAGAGTTTGGTGCGCAGCAGGGTCTTTTTTTCCACGGCCTTTACCTCCATCAAAAAAAGGAAGAGGCCTTCCTCGTGATATTCCGGAACCCAGTTCACCGCTATCCGAAAACTATAGCTGCGGGCGTGCAATTGGCGCGCCCCCCAGGCGGACAATTTTAGGATGGCGGGGCCGCTCATGCCCCAGTGGGTAATGAGCAGGGGGCCCTCCGAGACCAAAGGCGGTTCGGCATTCTTTTTTTTGCTCTTCAGCACAAGATCGGACTTTGGGGGCAGCACGGTTACCTCGGCGTGGGTGCTCAGTCCCGGGATATTGGCAATGCGATCATCGGTAATGTTAAAGGTGAACAGCGAGGGCACGGGAGACACTATGGTATGTCCCTTGGCCTGCAGCAATTTCCATATCTTGGGATTGCTGCCCGTGGCCATTAAGATGTACTTGGCCCGGAGCGTGGCATCATGGGTCTGCACCTCCCAGGGAAAGCTGGCCTCAGGATGGTGGCTTAGGTCCGTGACCGGTGTTTTGTTGAGCAGGCGGATGCCCAGTTTTTCGGCTTCGTCCAAAAAACAGTCAATAATGGTCTGTGAGGTATTGCTCTCGGGAAACATGCGCCCGTCTTCCTCTATTTTCAAGGCAATGCCGCGCGACTCAAAGAAGGCGACGGTGTCCCCGCTGGCGTGGGAGTGAAAGGGCCCCAACAGTTCCTTTTCGCCCCTGGGATAGTGCGTGGCCAGGTCGGAAGGGGTAAACACGGCATGGGTAACGTTGCAGCGGCCACCGCCCGAGACCTTGACCTTGGTAAGGAATTCCTTGCCCCGCTCCACGAGCACCACTCGGGCCCGCGGACAGGCCTGGGCCACGTGGATGGCCCCATAAAAACCGGCCGCCCCACCACCTATGACCAGCACATCGCAATTCAATTTACGCGGTCTGGATAGTCCGTAATAATACCGTCCACACCTAGGTCTTTCATCCTTTGGATGTCTTTTGGCTCGTTCACCGTCCAAGTGTAAATTTTAAAGCCCGCCTCCTTTATCTGGGCCACATTATCGGCATTGAGCTGGGCGTGATGGGGGTTTATGGCCTCGGCATTGAGCTTAATGGCCGTGGGGAGCGCCAAGAGCGGATCGTCCTCGGCAAGGACGGCCAGGCGTACCTTGGGATTCAAGCGGCGCATTTCTTCCAACTCGTCCCAACGGAAACTGGAAATGATGAAATTCTCGAAGTCCCACCCCCTACTTTCCGCATAATATTTGATGATGTGGTTTACCCGATCGGCGGTATTGGCCCCTTTCAGTTCAATGTTCAGGGCCACTTGGTTATCGATCAACTTCAGGACATCCTGCAGCATGGGAATCTTGTGCCCCCCATCCAAGATGAGGCGTTGCAGATCGGAAATGGTGTACTCCTCAATGTTGCCCGGGCCGTTGGTGAGGCGGTCCACGGTCTGATCGTGGAAGACCACGATCTCATTGCTCTTAATCTTAAAGACATCGATCTCCATCATGTCCACCCCAAGGTCCAAGGCCTTCTGTACGGAAGCCAGGGAGTTTTCGGTCTCGTGCCCCATGGCGCCCCTGTGCCCTATGACCAAGGGGCCTTTTTTAACACAGGAGGTCATGGTTACGATCATTGCCAACATAAGAAGTGTTTTTTGCATGGCCCGGTTTATTGGTTCAGCTCAAAAATAAAGGATTCCAACGGATTTACATCCACCCTAAAATTCCCCTTTCCATTTTCAACCGTCAGCACATTTTTGGAACCATATAGGGCGTCCTCCAGAGGATATTCCCCATTGGGCAAGGACCAAGCATCAATGATGTGCGGTGGCAGCTGCAGTTGAAAGCCAAAGGTATGGTGTGCGTCAAAATTGGAGACCACGATCAGCTTCTGATCACCGGACCAGCGCACATAGGACAATACGCGGTGGTTGTAGTATTCCGTGTGTTCGCGATTGTAAAAATGAATGTCGGCATAGGCGCCCATCAAGGCACTGCTCTGGCGCGTAAAGGTGAGCAATCTTCTGTAAAAATCCCGGAGTGCCCTTTCTTCATCGGAGAGTTGGCCGCCGTCAAATTTCTTGTCGTTCACCCAGCGCTGGTGTTGGGGCACCCCGATATAGTCGAAAATGGAGGTGCGGCTGGGCGCCCCAAACCCGGCATGCTCCGCTCCGGGCTCTCCCACTTCCTGCCCAAAATAGAGCATGGTGGGCGATGTGGTGGTGGTGGCGGAGACCACCATGGCCGGCTTGCCGCGTTGGGCGTCCCCGGCAAATTCGGGACTCGCAATGCGCTGCTCGTCATGGTTCTCCAAAAAGTGCAGCATGTGGTGCTCAATGTCCTCCAGTCCTTCCAAGACCTTGGGGATGTGGTCCGTCCAGCCATGGCCCTGCATGATGTGCTTCAAACTATCGTACAATTCCACCTTGTCATAGAGGTAGTCCATTTTTCCCTTGTGGATGTAGTCCCGGTACAGGGCCGGATTGTACACTTCGGCCAACAAAAAAGCATCCGGATTTTCCATTTTTATGTGGGTGTTCATATAGCTCCAGAACTCCACCGGGACCATCTCGGCCATATCAAACCGAAAACCATCCACCCCCAATGCCGTCCAATAGAGGGCAATGTCCCTGAATTTCTTCCAGGAACTGGGCACGTCCCTGTCCCGCCAAAAATCATAGTGGGCCCCTACGTCCTTTTCGGCAATATCCTGGGGCAGGGCTTCAAAATCTTGGGTGCCGTCTGGCCGTACCCCGTAATTTATCTTTACCGTCTCGTACCAATCGTTCATGTTGGGGCGTGCTTCGCGAGATCCATTGCCCGTCCATTTGGCCGGGTTCTCAGTAAACCTGCCATCCACGGCCGGGTGTTCCTGCCCGCCCAAGGGCACATACCCATTTTCCCACTGGGGCACCTGAAAGGCCTGTCCGGGGATGTAGTAAAAATTATTGTCCCTGTGATAGGCAACGGAGGTATCGTCCTCGGCCCCAAAATCGGTGACCCCCTCCGGGTTCGTCAACCCCTCATAGGCGCGGGCCACGTGGTTGGGCACAATGTCAATGAGCACCTTCATCCCGGCGTCATGGGTGCGCTTCACCAGGGCCTTGAACTCTTCCAAACGCTGGCTGGGATCCAGGGCCAGATCCGGATTTACGTTGTAGTAATCCTTGACCGCATAGGGTGATCCGGCGCGGCCCTTGACCACATCGGGGTCGTCATTGGAGATGCCGTATGCCGTATAGTCGTTGATGAGGGCATGGTGCGGCACCCCGGTGTACCACATGTGGGTGACCCCCAGATCACGGATCTCTTGTAGGGCCTTGGGCGTAAAATCGGCAAATTTGCCCACGCCGTTCTGTTCCATGGTGCCCCAGGGCACGTTGGTGGCCACCGTATTGCCAAAGAGCCGGGTGAACACTTGGTACACCACGGCCTTTCCTTTTGTCTCCTGCATGATCTTTGGGGGGTTTTGCACCTCTTGGTCTTGGCAGGCCACCACTAGGAGCAGGGCCAAAAGAAAGGAGGTGGTCATTGTCTTTTTCATTGTTCTGGGGTTAGGCATCCACGGTCTTACCGGGGTACAGTTGCACCTTTTTGCCGTTTACCCGTATGCTCATCTCGGTGGTGCCGGTAAGGTAAAAACTACTGCCCTTGTGGCTCACGGTCACCTTGATGATGCGGTCCCTAAAATTCACCTTAAAGGAAAAGGCGTCCCATTGTTTTGGAAGCTGCGGGGTAAAGGACAGTTTGTCGTTTATGAGGCGCATGCCCCCAAAACCCTCCACAATGCTCATCCAGGTTCCGGCCATGGAGGTAATGTGCAGCCCCTCTTCCACCTCTTTGTTATAATCGTCCAGATCCAATCTCGAGGTTCTCAGGTAAAAAGCATAGGCTTGGTCCATACGGCCCAATTTGGCGGCCTGTATGCTGTGCACGCAGGGCGAAAGGGAAGACTCATGCACGGTGAGCGGTTCGTAGAAATCAAAGTGGCGTTCCAGTTCTTCCTGGGTAAAATGATCTTCAAAGAAGTAGAATCCCTGCAACACATCGGCCTGTTTTATGTAGGGCGAGCGCAAGATGCGGTCCCAGCTCCATTTTTGGTTAATGGGGCGTTCTGCCTTGGGAAGCTCCGCAGCCGGCAGGAGCACTTTGTCCAAAAAGCCGTCTTGTTGCAAAAAGACCTTGTGTTTCTCTGTGTAGGGAAAATAGAGGTTGTTGGCCACCTCCCGCCAGGCCTCGCATTCCTCTTCGGTGAGCTTGGTCTTGCCCACCACCCGGCCATGATCGTCCGGATAGCCCTCTTCCACTTTGTACAACTGTTCCAAAGTGTACTCCAGGCACCATTTGGCGAGGTAGTTGGTGTACCAATTGTTGTTTACGTTGTTCTCGTATTCATTGGGGCCGGTAACCCCGAGCATGACATATTTACCCTTGTCCTGGCTAAAATTGACCCGCTGTTGCCAAAACCGCGCGATGCCGATCAAGACCTCCAGTCCCATTTCGGGGATGTAGCTATAATCTCCCGTATATCTGAAATAATTGTAAATGGCAAAGGCAATGGCGCCGTTACGGTGTATTTCCTCAAAGGTGATCTCCCATTCGTTATGGCACTCCTCCCCGTTCATGGTCACCATGGGGTAGAGGGCAGCCCCGTTCACGAACCCGAGTTTTTCGGCATTCTCAATGGCCTTCTGCAAATGGTTGTAACGGTATTTCAACAATTTACGCGCCACTTGGGCATCTTTTGTGGCCATATAGAAGGGGATGCAATAGGCTTCGGTGTCCCAGTAGGTACTGCCCCCATATTTTTCTCCCGTAAAGCCCTTGGGGCCAATGTTGAGACGGGAATCCGTGCCCAGGTAGGTCTGGTTCAACTGAAAAATGTTGAAACGAATGCCCTGTTGGGCCTTGACATCGCCAGTTATGGTAATGTCGCTCATTTCCCAAATGGCCGCCCAGGCCTTTTTTTGCTCTTCCAACAGCGCCTCAAAGCCCATTTCAGTGGCTTGGTCCAACACGCTTTGGGCCGCGCTCACCAGGGCCTTGGCATCATGGTTGCGGGAAACCGTGTAGCCCCCAAACTTGGTCAAGGCCACGGCCGTTCCTTTTTTTACCTTTTGGGCGTAGCGCAAAACAATGCCGGTTTCGGTCTTTTCGGTCTCCTTGAGGGCCACCGGTTTCCCTTCGTGGACCACCTGGGCCTGCATGTAGGTACAGGTCTCAAAATGGGTCTTCATGGTATGCGCCTCCAGGAAGGCACGATGCCCCTGCCCCGTTATGGCGGTAATGTTCCAGAATTTATCGTCCCAATTACTATCCTCATTGGTTATTCCGCCATCCAAATAGGGCCCTAACACCACTTCCGCATCTTGGTTGAGCACTTGGACCTGGTAGCGTATGGCCCCCAACTCGTCCATGGCGAGGCTCAAGATACGTTGTGCCCTTACCCCTACTTCCACGTTGTTGGGCAGCACGGCGGTGAAACTGCGGGCATACCATCCTTCTTGCATGTTCAGTTCCCGCCTAAAGTCCCTCACTTGCTTGCAGGTGGCCAGATCCAGGGGCTCCCCGTTGATCTCCACGTTTATACCGATCCAATTGGGCGCATTGAGCACCTTGGCAAAGTACTCGGGGTAGCCGTTCTTCCACCAGCCCACCCGGGTCTTGTCCGGGTAGTACACCCCGGCAATGTAACTTCCTTGAAACGTGGGGCCCGAGTACTGCTCCTCAAAGTTGGCGCGTTGGCCCATGGCCCCGTTGCCCATGCTAAAAAGACTTTCGGAAGATTTTACCTGTTCGGCATCAAAACCTTCCTCTATGATGCTCCAGGGGTCTTGCTGTATATAATCCTGATTCATGTTCTACTTTCTTTTAATGGCCCTTTTACTAAAAAAGGGGGTTGTTGGTTATTGGTTTCTGTTATTGGCCCATAATACAAAGGGCGGCGCACCAAAAATGGGGCACGGGACAAAGAGAGGCCTGCCGTTATCCCGTGGCCGGTTGCAGCAGTCCCTGCAAGAAGGCATTGTCCATTTCCGTGAAATTGGCAAAACAATGCCGCGCCCCGGTGAGCACCGTGGCATCACCTATGCCCACGGAAACCATCTGGGCACGGTTCGCGGCCTCGATACCGGCCAGCGCATCCTCGAACACCACACAGTGCTTGGGCGCCACGCCCAGGAGATCGGCCGCTATGAGAAATACCTCGGGGTCCGGCTTGGCCTTGGTAACACTGTTACCGTCCACAATATGGTCAAAATACGACAGTAAACCCACCTTTTCCAAAATGGGCCGGGCATTCTTACTGGCACTTCCCAGGGCTATGGGCGCCCGGTGCTGCTTGAGGAACTTGAGCACCCTGGGCACATCGGGCAGGATTTCCGAAGCGTCCATTTTTTCAATATAGCTCAGATAGTCCTCGTTCTTTTCCACCATCCAGTAATCAAATTGCGCTTGGGTGGCGGTTACCTTACCGATCTCCAACAGGATTTCCAAACAACGTTTGCGGCTCACCCCTTTGAACAATTCATTCTGTTCTTCGGTAAACTCAAACCCCAGTTCATTGGCCAATTTTTTCCAAGCCAGGTAATGGTATTTGGCCGTGTCCACAATGACCCCGTCCAAATCGAAAATAAATCCTTTTTGTTTCATAAAAATAGGTGCATCCCATCCACATCACAAGGGATGTCTTTGGGTAAGATTACAATATGTGACCATTTTTTGTTCGGAAACCCCTTCCCGAAGGGAATTGGAATGTCAAAAACCAGAACGTTTGGCGGTTTTTGTGCCATCCTTGGCACCGAATTAATTTGTGAGAAGTAAAGCGAATTGCAGGGCAAAGATATCAATTTTAAGGCAAATGCCCCAAGAACCCAAAAAATTATGGTGTGGATTCCCGCTCCATCAGGGTGGTGGGCACCACTTTGGTGCGGTAGGGCATGGGGTCCCCTTCTGCCTCCAGCCGATCGATGAGGGTGGCCGCCGCCATTTTGCCCATTTCCACCCCGTGCTGGTCTATGGTGGTAAGGCTGGGGCGGTGGTATTTGCTCATGACGCCGTTTGAAAAGCAGACCACGGCCACGTCTTGGGGCACCTTTAGGCCCAATTCCAGTGCCACCTTAATGGCCGTAATGGCGTACAGCTCGTTCACCGCGAACACCCCGTCTATTTGGGGCTGCTCTTGGAATTTTTGCCGTATTGCCTTTTCCAGGTCGGGCCTTGGGGCTTCAAACCCCCCTTTGTCATCCACTTTCAGCATCAATTCCTCGTCCAAGGGCATGCCGTGGGCCGCCAAGCAGTCTGCATAGCCCTGGGAGCGCAAGCGTCCCACGTTCAAATAATCTTCGGTGGAAAGCAGCAAGATCTTCTTGCTGCCGCCATCAAGCAGCTTCTTTACCGCGTCCTTGGCCGCCCCGTAGTCATCGATCACCACCTTGTCGCACAACACTTCCCTGACCACCCTGTCGAACATGGTGATGGGCACCCCCTGGCTAATGACCTCGTTGAGGTGGTGAAAATCGGCCAGCGCCATGGTCTCTTTGGACACGGAGAGGATAAAACCATCGATACTTCCGTTTACCAAAAGGTCCATGTTCATCACTTCCTTGTGAAAGGACTCATTGCTCACCCCAATGATCACATTGTAGCCGCGTTCATTGGCCACTTGCTCCACGCCGCTGAGCACTTCGGCGAAAAAGTTGTGCACCAGTTCTGGAATGATCACCCCTATGGTGTTGCTCTGTTTGTTCTTGAGGCTAAGGGCGATGCTGTTGGGGCGATAATTGTAAAGCTTTGCAAATGCCTGGATCTTGTCCCTGTTTTCCTGGCTTATTTCCGGGTTGTTGTGCAGGGCCTTGGAAACGGTGGAAATGGAGACCCCAAGTTCGGTCGCGATCTTCTTCAGGGTCATTTTTGGCTTCATGTCCATGGCATATCATTAAAAATCATATGGCGAAACTAGCAAAAAGGGATTACAAGCAGGTGTTTTTTGCCATAATCGAAAAACTTATTAACCCGAAAACGTTGTAAGCCCCCGCCATACGGGGGAAGAGCGCGTTTTTGATGTTTATTTAACCTAACTTTAGCACGAGAAGTATTGCAAACCCTCTTACAAACCTATTTAAAATTCAATTTATGGAAAATATACCTAAATATGTCCTTTTTTGTCTTTTTGCCATCCCCCTGGGGGTTTTTGGGCAAATGACCGTGAGCGGTACCGTGACAGAGGCAGATACGGGAATGCCATTGCCGGGGGTGAACATTGTGATCAAGGGCACCACAACGGGCACTGCCACGGATTTTGATGGAAACTACATTTTGGAGGCCAATGAGGGCGATGTACTCTCTTTCTCCTACATTAGCTATAAGACCCAGGAAGTGACCGTGACCGGCCCCACCTTGAACGTGGTGATGGAAGAAGACGCCGCCATGTTGGATGAAGTGGTGGTCATAGGCTATGGCACCACCACCGTGGACGATGCCACCGGATCGGTGGACCTGATCACCACCGAAGATTTTAACCAAGGGGCCATTGTCTCCACCGATCAGCTCCTGAACGGTAAGGCCGCCGGGGTCAGGATCACCACGGCGGGCGGTTCCCCGGATGCCGCCCCGAACATCAGGATACGGGGAGGGGCCTCTTTGAACGCCCAGAACAACCCCCTGATCGTTATAGACGGGGTGCCCATTGGCCAGGACAATCCCGCCGGTGTGGCCAACCCCCTGAACCTCATCAACCCCAACGATATTGAGAGCTTCAGTATCTTAAAGGATGCCTCGGCAACCGCCATATATGGGTCCCGGGCCTCCAATGGGGTGCTCATCATCACCACCAAAAAGGGTACTTCCGGAGACCTGAAGTTCAATGTTTCCAGCGATGTCTCCGTGAGCAGCGCCGGAGAGGGCCTGGATATGATGAACAGTGCGGAATACCTTAGGTTCATGAACGAGTTCAACCCTGGTTTTGTGGACCTGTTGGGCGTGCCCGCGGGCACGGTGCAAAACGATGAGCCCTCCCGGGTGGTGAACGGCAGGGAAATCTACGATACGGACTGGCGCGATGCCGTATTGCGCACCGCCTTTACCAGCAACACCAACTTTAGCCTTCGCGGTTCCATCGCAGATCGCATGCCCATCAGGGCCTCTTTGGGGTACACCAATGCAGAGGGCATTGTGCGCACCGATGACTATGAACGTATCACAGGATCGGTGAAGCTCACCCCCTATCTGTTCGATGATAAACTGAAGATAGATTTCAACGCCAAGGCCATCTATGCCAAGAAAAATGCGATAGATGGGGACGGCGCCCTGGGAGGCTCCTTGGTGTTCGATCCCACAAAGCCCATTCTGAACAACGCTGCGGACAATCCGTTCGGGGGCTTCTATACCAACACCACGGCCGATGGCAACCTGGACGGCGGCCAAAATCCATTGGCACTGCTCCTGCAACGCGAAAGACCGGAGGATGTGTTCCGTTTTTTGGGCAATGTTGAATTTGATTATGAGCTGCCCTTTGTCAAGGGCCTCAACGCCGTGCTGAACCTTGGTCTGGACAAGTCCCAAGCAAACATAGAGGAGGTGTTTGCCCCCAATGCCATCGCCACCTTCCGGAACGATTTCCAAGTCTTCAATCCCGGGGTGAACTTTAGGGAAGATCAGGACATAACCAATACCACCTTGGATTTTTACCTTAAATACGCGAAGCGGTTCGATGTGGGCTTTCTCACCAATTTCGATGCCCAGGCGGGCTATGCCTATCAGAACTTTGAGAACGATGGCGTACGGGACGAGTTCATCTACTCCCCGGACACCGGCCTGCGCGAGGAACTGTTTGATGCCAACAACCCGGAGAACAGGTACTACAATGTCTTGAACCTGCAATCTTTCTTTGGCCGTACCAACTTTAGCTTTTTGGGACGTTATCTCTTGACACTTTCCGTACGGGCAGATGGTTCTTCTCTCTTCCAAGAGGGCAACCGATGGGGCTACTTCCCCTCTGCGGCCCTGGCCTGGCAGATCAACGAAGAGGCCTTTTTGGAGAACAGCAGGCTGATCAACCAGTTGAAGCTGCGCTTGGGCTGGGGACAAACGGGACAGCAGGACATTACCGGTGCCGTGGGCTTTTACCCTTCCAGGGCCCTGTTCATTCCGGGCAGCCCCACCTCACAGTACCTTCCGGGACTTACCCTGTACAGCGCCAATCCGTTCAATCCGGACCTTACCTGGGAAAAGACCACCACCTACAACGCAGGTCTGGACTTTGACCTTTTCAGCAAGGGCGTCATAAACGGCTCGTTCGATGCGTACTGGAGGGAGACCACGGACCTCTTGGCCCGCGTGCCCCTGCCCCCGGGACAGGCGCTCACCAACTCCTTTATAAAGAATGCGGGCGCCACGGAGAGCTATGGTTTTGAAACGGCGCTGAACATCACCCCCATCCAAACCGATGACCTCACCTTCCGCATCAATTCCAATTTTGCCTACAATTATGTGGAGATCACCAATCTGGAAGGGGCAGACCTCATTCCGGCAGATGGCACCCTGCGCGGTACCGGGGCCACCCTGCGCTACCACGGCATAGGAAGCCAGCCCTTCAGTGCCCTGGTCTTTAAACAAGTGTACGACAAAGATGGGGCGCCCATACCCAATGCCTTTGTAGATCGTAACGGGGACAACCAGATCACCTTTGAGGACCGCTACCTGAAACCCACAGTGCCTAATTGGACCTATGGCTTTGGCGTGAACCTGAATTACAAAAAATGGGACCTGAGCGCCGCCATGCGCGGCCAGATCGGCGGTCTGGTGTACGATTTTAACCTGTTGAACTTTGGTTTTACCGAAAGTGCCATCCCCGTGAACAACAACGTTACCACCAATGTGCTCAACTTTTATGATGGCGCCGCCGATCCCGTTTTTAGGAATGTTTTGGGAAATGTTCAATTTTCGGATTACTATCTTAGGGATGCCAGTTTCCTAAGGTTTGACAACATTGCCCTGGGCCGCACCTTTGACCACATGATCAAGAACGGCACGGTGCGGATGTACGCTGCGGTGACCAATCCCTTCTTGTTCACCAACTACGAGGGGCAGGACCCGGAGAACTTTGGTGCCATAGACCGTAATTTCTATCCGCGGCCCACCGTCTATACCTTTGGCTTAAATATAGGATTCTAAAAAAATGAACGCGATGAAAAAAACAATATACCTAGTTTCGGCCCTGCTGGCCTTGGGCCTTGCGAGTTGCATCAACGATTTGGAGACCACCCCTGAGGTGGAGCTCACCCTGGAGGAGGTGATCAATAGGGATCCCAATGCCGTGGAAGGGATTGTCTCCCGCCTCTATGCCTCCTTTGCCCTCTCCGGCCCGGACGGTCCAGGTAGTTCGGACATCAGTGACGATGCCGGGGAATCTCCCTTTCTTAGGGGCATCATCAACCTGCAGGACTTCACCGCGGACGGGATGAAGAACCGCTGGGGAGACGATGGCCTGGACCAGCTCACCACCGCTTCCAATTGGGACAGCAACAACAAGTTCTTTAGGTACCTGTACAACCGGGCCTATTACACCATTCCGCAGACCAACAATCTCTTGAACGTCTTACAGACGGTGGATGTGCCGGAAGAGGATGTGGTGGCCGGCGAGGCACGTTTCCTGAGGGCATTGGCCTACTACTACCTCATTGATGGCTTTGGCAAGGGCGTCTTGGTCACCGAAGCAGATTTTGGGGAGACCGATTTCTTGCCGGAGGCTTCCAGGACCGAACTGTTCAATTACGTGGAAGGGGAACTCTTGGAGATAGAGCCCCTATTGCCAGAGAGCAATGACTACGGTAGGGTGAACCGCTATGTGGTGAACATGCTGCTGGCCAAACTCTACCTCAACGCCGAGGTCTATACCGGCACGGCAAGATGGGACGATGCCCTGATACATGTGGAACGGGTGATCAACGGGCCCTACACCTTGGACCCCAATTTTGTGCGCCTCTTCTCCGGGGACAACGATGCCTCTCCCGAGATCATTTTTCCGCTCATTGCCGATCCGCTCACCAGCCAAAGCTTTGGCAACACCACCTACATTGTCAATGGCAACCTGAGCCCGGACACCATGGAGCCCATTGCCCAGTTCGGTGCCCTACAGGGCTGGCAGGGACACCGCGCCACCAAGGCCTGGTACGGACTGTACGGCGACCTGGAGACCAGCACGGACGACAGGGCCGAGCTCTTCTGGACCGAGGGACACAATTTTGAAATGGAGAACTACCGTACCTGGACGGACGGCTACCCCTCCATAAAATTCAGGAATGCCGGTTTTAACACCGAATTGCCGGCAACGGACTTTTCCGGTACCGATTTTCCCCTTTACAGACTGGCCGATGCGTATTTGATGTACGCCGAGCTGGCCCTTAGGGGCGCCGCCGGAGCGGACATTTCCACCGCCTTGGGCTACGTGAACCAAGTACGGGAGCGATCCAATGCGGCACCCATTGCCACCGGAGACCTTGACCTTGATTTTATCATTGACGAAAGGGCCAGGGAACTGAACCTTGAGGGCCACCGAAGAACGGACCTGATCCGCTTTGGCCGCTTCACCGGCGCCGATTACCTCTGGCCTTGGAAAGGCAATACGGTGAACGGAAGCGCCATACCGGAGCACTACAAATTGTTCCCCATTCCAGAGCTTGCCCTGCAAGGAAACCCCAACCTAACCCAAAATCCCGGCTACTAACCTTTAAAATCCATCACAATGAAAAATACAATGAAATCCCTTAAAATCTTGTTCCTGAGCTGCCTTGCCCTTGGAGGTATGGTGGCCTGCGAGGACGATACCGACTTTGAGTTCATCGCCGCCCCTGATGCGGAGGGCGTGAATTTTAGCGGCACCTTCGCCAATGAATACCTCCTCTCCCAGGAAACGGCCAGCAATGTGGCCGAGCGCTTCGTGTGGAGCCCCGTGGACCTTGGCGTGCCCACCCCCGCCAGTTATCAACTTTTTGGCTCCATTTCCGAGACCTTTGACGAGCCCGCCGAAGACCTCTACGACTCCGGGGTGATCAACATTACCAACCAAGCGGTGCTGGTATCCGATCTGTTGGCCATGGCAGAGCGTATGGAGTTGGAAGCGGAGGAGACCGGCACGGTCTATTTCCGGGTAAAGGCCTTTGCCGGAGACGGCCAGAGTGCCAGCACGGACACCTTCTCGCCCACCCAGGCGCTCACCATAAGAAAGATCGAGGCCGTTGCCCCCGGTGGAGGTGGCAGGGAAATAGCATCGTGGGGCATAGTGGGGTCCGCAGCCAACGACTGGGGCGGTGCTGGACCGGACATTACCTTTTACACCACGGATGACCCCAATATCATCGTGGCCTATGCCAACCTGAAGGATGGCGAATTTAAGGTCAGGGAAAACAACGAATGGGGCGGAGACCTGGGCGATGCCAACGCGGATGGCATCTTGGATGCAGACCCGGACAACAACATTCCCGTAACCGCCGGAGACTATAAAATGACCATTGACCTGAGCGATATGAGCTACACCCTGGAGCCTTTCTCCTGGGGCATTGTGGGATCGGCCTGGAACGATTGGGGCGGAGCGGGACCCGATGCCAAACTCTTCTATGATTACGTAACCGATACCTTTAAGGTGGGTGTACGTTTAATGGATGGTGAAATGAAGATAAGGAAGAACAACACTTGGGATGCCGACTTTGGCGATACTGGTGCAGATGGCACCTTGGATGCCGGGGGAGACAACATCGTGGTTTCCGAAGGCCATTATGTGCTTACCGTAAACTTCAATGACAACACCTACACGCTGGAAACCGCAGAACTGTACGGCGTGGTGGGGTCAGGATACAATGATTGGGGCAATGACGGTCCCGATTTTACCTTTACGCCCTTGAGCAACGGACAATGGATAGCGGAAAACGTTACCCTTGTGGATGGTGAAATCAAGTTTAGGGTGAACAATGCGTGGGACAGCGATTTTGGCGACACCGGGGCAGATGGTACCTTGGATGCCGGTGGTGACAATATTGCCGTTTCGGCGGGTGTATATGATATTCGTTTGGATCTGAGCGATGCCACGGCACCTACCTACACCCTGATCACCAAGTGATCCCGGAAAGGGGTACACTGATATATGAACATGTGAAAAAGGGGCTGCCAGAACAGCCCTTTTTTTGTCTCTAAAAAGCACATTATGATCAAAAAACTATGCTTTCTACTGCTGCTGGTACAGTGGCCGTTAGCGGCCCAACAGCAACAGGGCACCTTTGCCATTGACCCTCCCGCCTTTAGCGAAAATGAGGAGATCACCATAACCGTTTCCGGTGTGGACCCTTCTGTTTGGGGCGTCTCAGATGTGTACCTGTGGGCCTGGTACTTCAAGGGCAACAGCACCAATGCCACCGATTCGCCCACCAACGGCACCTGGCAAGATTCAGATGAAACACAGAAGATGACCGCCAATGCAGATGGCACCTTCAGCTACACCCTTACCCCCACCGCGTTCTACAATGACACCGATATAGGGCGCATGGGCATGCTGGTGAAGGCCAAGGACGGCACAGGCGACAACAAGACCCAGGACCATCTGGTGGATGTGGGCACCTACCAACTGGCCCTGACGGCACCCTCCGAGCCCCTTACCGTTCTGGATGCCGGAACATCCCTCACCGTTACCGCCACAACCACCGAAGCGGCCACTTTTGTGCTCTCCGCCAACGGCACTGACATTGACAGCGGTACCGTCCCGGGAACGGACTATTCCTTTACCGTGACCAACATTTTGGAGAGCACTGATTTTGAGCTGCAGGCCACCAGCAATGGCGAAACCCTAACGGAGACCTTCTCCGTGGTGGTGCGGCCCACCGTAACGGAAGCACCCCTGCCCAGTGGTGTCCAAGACGGCATTAACCTGGATGCGGCAGACCCCTCCACCGCCACCTTGGTGCTCTATGCCCCCGGCAAGGAATTTGTGCACCTTATTGGGGATATGAACGACTGGAGCGTTCAAGATGATTACCTGATGAACAGGGATCCCGCCACAGACCGATTTTGGATCACCCTTACGGACCTTGTGCCCCGGACCAATTATGGCTACCAATACCTGGTGGATCTGGACATCAACGTGGCCGACCCCTACAGCACCACCATCCTGGACCCCTTCAACGATGGTTTTATTGATGCGGAAACCTACCCGGACCTGCCCGCCTATCCGGTGGGCAAGACCACCCAGGCCGTGACCCTGCTGCGTACCGGCGACCCGGCCTTTAACTGGTCTGCCGAAACTTTGAACTTTAAGAAACCAGACCGCGACAAATTGGTGATCTATGAACTTTTGATCCGCGATTTTGACGAGCGCCACAGTTTTGATGCCGTCAGGGAACGACTGGATTATCTGGAAGGTCTGGGGGTGAACGCCATTGAGCTGATGCCGGTGAACGAGTTTGACGGCAATGAGAGCTGGGGCTACAATCCCGCCTTTCACAACGCCCTGGACAAATACTACGGTACGCCCGAAGCCTTCAAGACCCTGATCGATGAGTGCCACAAAAGGGGCATGGCCGTGATCTTGGACGTGGTGTACAACCACGCCTCCGGACAGCACCCCTACTACCGCCTCTGGAACACGGACAACGGCGGTACGGGCGGGCAGGCCGCCCCGGACAATCCCTTCTTTAACCCTGCGCCACGCCACGCCTACAATGTCTTCAATGATTTTAACCACCAATCTGCCGCCACCCGGGCCTATGTGGAACAGACCTTGGCGCACTGGATCACCGAATACAGGGTGGATGGCTTCCGCTGGGACCTCACCAAGGGCTTTACCCAAAACTGTACGGCTTCTGACGAGGGCTGCACCAACACCCTGCAACAGGACCGCATTGAGGTACTGAAACAGTATGCGGACGTGCAGTGGGCCCTTGATCCGGATTTCTACGTGATCTTTGAGCACTTGGGCGTCATTGCAGAGGAAAAAGAGTGGGCAGATTACCGTTTGGACGAGGGCAAGGGCATCATGTTCTGGAACAAATTGACCGATCCCTACAACGAGACCACGATGGGCTACCATGTGGGTGGGCAATCGGATTTTTCCAATGTGTCCTACCAGGTCAAGGGCTTTGACAATCCGGCGGCCATCTCCTATATGGAAAGCCATGACGAGGAGCGCATCATGTACAAGAACCTGGAATTTGGCAATGTGCAGGGCAGTTACTCCGTGAAGGATCTGGACACCGCCCTGGAACGGGTGGCCGCCGCCGGCGCCTTTCTCTTTCTGGTGCCCGGCCCCACCATGCTCTGGCAATTTGGCGAACTGGGCTATGAGGTGCCCATAGACTTCAACGGCAGAACGGGGAACAAGCCCATTCGTTGGGAGTACCTCCAAGACCCAGATCGCAAGGCCATTTATGATACCTGGGCCAAGCTCATCGACCTAAAAAAAGAGGCACCCATTTTTACTACTGTGGAGTTTGAGTTGGATGCACGGGCCGCAAATGGGGTAAAGAAATTGCACCTGTCCCATAGCGGTGCGGATGCCGATGGGATTTCTGCCGTGACCGTGATCGGTAATTTTGGGATGACCACGACCTCGGTGGACCCTGAATTCCAGGAGACCGGCACCTGGTACAATCTTATGGAACGGAACAGCCCCTTGGAGGTGAGCAGCCCCAACATGCCCATGACCCTGCAACCGGGGGAATTCAGGGTCTTTGGCAACCGCCCCTTTGTGGAGGCGGATGACCTGGACAGTGACGGGGTGCCCAATGCGGAAGACCAGTGTCCGGATACGCCCCTGGGCGCCACCGTGGACGTAAGCGGGTGCACAGTGTTTACCCTGCCCAGCTCCAACTACACGGTAAGCAGCGAGAGCATTGCCTGCCGGGGACAGGAAAGCGGAAGCATCCACATCAGTTTTGAGGCCCCGCTGACCTATCTGCTCACCGCGAGCGGGCCCAATGGCTTTGAACGGTCCGAGACCATCAACACCTCCGAGTTCAGTCTAACGGATTTGGCGGCCGGAGCCTATTCGCTCTGTTTTTCGGTGGATGGGGAGACGGATTACGAACAGTGCTTTGACATGCAGCTTGCCCAACCGGAAGACCTCTCCGTGTTCTCCCAGTTGGATACCAACAACCAGGAACTCCTTTTGACGCTCTCCGGAAGCAAACACTATGTTGTGACCTTGAACGGCATGGCCCAACAAACACAGAACGAAAGCTTGAAACTGTCCCTGCAACCCGGGACCAATACGGTAACGGTGAGCACGGGATTGGATTGCCAGGGCAGTTTTACGGAAACCTATTTCATTTCGAGCGAGACCCATTTTTATCCAAATCCCGTGGGCAATGAGCTTTCCCTGTACATTGGCGGAAACGATGCGCAAGTGGACCTGGTCATGTACAACATGGCCGGCAGCGTGGTGGCCACCCAAGGCTACAAGGTGCCGCCCAACAGAAAGATAGAACTGCCCATGGCGCAGTACAGCCGGGGGCAATACCTCATAAAATTGGTAGGGCCCACCACAAACAAGGTTTTGAAAGTAATGAAGCAATAACATGGAGATGGTTAAAACTACCTCAACCTATGGTGGCCCAGTAAAAAACCACACCTTCTTAGAAGGTGGCTTTGGCTAGCCCCCATAGGGGGCGTCCCGGGCAAGTCCTAAAAATCGAATCTTTGCTGATGATCCTCGACTTTCTTCTCCTCACTCTCCTGG